>JAYUYY010000198.1:0-2657 GCA_043752225.1 Sandaracinaceae bacterium
GCAAAGCAGAACGGCCCTGCGCGCAAGCTCGTCGGGCTCGAGATGGTCGGACGGGGCATCGCGCGCCACGGCTATCCGCTGCTCGATCCGTCGGGCAAAGCGATCGGCCACGTCACGAGCGGCGGTCCCGGCCTCACCGTCGGCAAAAACATCGCGCTCGGCTACGTGCCCAAAGACTTCTCACGCATCGGCACGCAGCTCGCGGTCGAGATCCGCGGCAAGTCGCTCGAAGCCATCGTCGTCCCAACCCCGTTCTACAAACGCGCGTAACTATGTCCAAGTACCCGGCAACGCTGAAATACACGAAGGATCACGAGTGGGCGAAGCGCGAGGGTGACCTCATTCGCATCGGCATCACCGAGTTTGCCGTCGAGCAGCTGGGCGAGGTCACGCTCGTCGACTTGCCGACCATCGGTAGCCAGATCGCGATCGGCACTCACTTCGGTGACATCGAGTCGGTGAAGGCCGTCAGCGAGCTGTTCGCGCCGGTCACGGGCGAGGTGGTCGAGGTCAACGCGGCGCTCGCCGACAAGCCCGAGCTCGTGAACGACGCGCCGTACGAAGCTGGCTGGATGTTGGTCGTGCGCCCCGCGAGCGCCGCCGAGGTCGACAAGCTCTTGGACGTCGCGTCGTACGAAGCACACGTCGGCACGCTCGCGACCTGACACGCACGCGAGCGAGCAACGGCTTGGCCTCAGCGCGTGGGATCGCCGAGCGAGCTCACCGAGGCAGCGCACGGACGCGTGCGATCGGTCTCAGCCGACCGACACGCGCGGTACGACTCGAAAAAAAACACGATCTGATCGAGCGCCTCCGCGGTCGGGTTGGCGATCGTTTCGGGCTTATCGAGCGGGACACCATCCGCGTTGAGCGGATGCACGTAGCGCGCGGTTCCCTCGGTCGACACGAGCGCATCGTGCGCCGCCGGCTCGAAGCTCTGCGCAACCCGAGTCACCGCTCCGCCGCGCAGTTCGAAGTTACCTGCGATCGCCGCGCCCGGCAGCACCAGATCGACCCCGAGCTTGGGCTCGAAGCGTGGCTCGGCATCCACGAGCGCAGCTCCAACCGAGTACGCGAGCGCCTCGGTGCTCGCGTTCGGGACAAGCTCATCATCGATCGCGATCAACATCAGCACGTTGGTCGCGCTGCGCCGCAGCCGCGAGGCGTACGCGCTGCCGCTCGCGCGGTCGAGCAGCATCCGAACGATGTCGAGGTCGGGGCTGCTCGAGGTCAGTGCGCTTCGATCATCGTCGCTGCCAGCGAGGCGTTCTTCGATCGCGGAAGCAAACGCTGCATAGCCAGGACCCGCGCGCCAGTCATCGACCGTAAGCCCGCCTGCAAAGCCCAGCACGCACGCGCCGACCGCAGGCTCTATCCCGGCGAGCGCGACGCCCACCTCCGCACCGAGATCGATCCCGACGAATCCAAAGTCACTGCGCGCGAGCGTCGGTCCATCGCTCTCGAGCCCGCGCACGAGGTCTGCGTCCCATGCGCCCATGCTCAACGCGTGCACGATGGACATCCACTCTACGACCGACTGGCGAAACGCATCGCGATAGTAGAAGGGATGGAGAGCGACAAGCTCACCGGCATCGCTCTGGTGACCGAGCAGATCCCCGAAACCATCGCCGAAGCCATCCGGTCGCGCCGCACCCGTGAAGCGGTTCGTCGCATCTCCCTCAGGCCCGCGCATGCCGTGAAACGGTGCATCGCAGGTCAACACCGCATGCCCCACCGCAGCGAGCTCGTTCGCCAACGTCAGAGCGTCGCTTCGATCGCCCCGCCGGCCGTGCTGCATCAGGACGACCGGTAGCACCGCGCCACGATTCGAGCGCGGGATCGCGATCGTGCACGGCACGTCGTGCTCGCCGGCGATCACGAGCTGGCCCTCGCCGTCGCGCTCGAACGCCGTGCGCTCGCCCGGAACGACGGATGCAAAGGTCGGCACGCGCGCGCGCAGATGTACCAACGCCGCGAGATGCTCGTGTGCCAGACCGCGACCAGGCTGCAGGCCAACCTGGCCGTTCGACACCTCGCCGAGCACATTCCCGAGCTCCGACGCCGTGACGACCTGCGTGACATTCACGCTGACCGGCTCACGCGCGTGCACCAGCGCGCGCGCGTCATCAAGATCGAGATCCACGCTCTGCACCCTGAACACCGCCATCGCCACGACGCGCTTGCGACTGACTCCCATCGCAGCGAGCGCCTCGAGGACCGGCGCATACTGCGCTCGAACGCGTTGCTCGATCGCGCTCGTCGCAGGCGTGCTCGTATCCCTTGCCGCGCTGAACGCAGCCGCTGGACCCACGCGACCGCCCCCTCGGGCTCGGACGGCGTCGGTCACGACCACCGCGTAGCGACGTCCGGGTCGCAGCGTTCGTCCGAACGCCGGTCGAACGGCCAGAGACTGCTCGTCCTCACTCAACGTGACTTCGATCGCCACACGCGAAAACACCTCGGGCGAGCCGGTGTCCGCGTCCAGCATGAACACCGCAGCGGAGGGCTCCTCGCTCTCCTCGGGATCGCTGGGCAACGACCGAGCGGCGAGGGGGCCATCGAACGCAAACGTGACAGTCGGGCGAGTGCCTGATCCGTTCAAATCTTTGAGCGCGATCGCAAGCTCCGCGGCGTACTCGGCATCCGCGAGCGGCAGC
>JAYUYY010000199.1:0-6905 GCA_043752225.1 Sandaracinaceae bacterium
TGCGAGACCGACGTCGGGCAATTGCTTGGGGGCAAAAGCGAAAAAGCGAAAACCGTCCCCATCAGTCGTTAAAAATGAAACGGCCCCTCCTCTTTCGAGCAAGAAGAGGGGCTGGTCGCTATCGAGCGCAGCTTACCGGCCGCAGAGGAACGGGAAGAAGATGCAGATCGGGTTGAGCGTCGGCGTGAGCGCGTCTTCTGCGCACGCGACCAGCTCCTCGCCGCACCCGACGACCGCGCTCACGCTCTCTGCTTCGAGCGTGCACTCGGTCGCATCGGTCGCGCAGACCGCGACCTCTTCGGCCGGGATCTCGGGCAGCGTCACACCGAGCGCGCCCGCGACGCACACCGCGTTCTCTTCGCCGCAAGCCACGAGATCGGCAGGAATGCCCGCCGCCAATACGCATGCGTCGAGATCTTCGGCGCATCCGATCACGGTGTCGATGGTCGCGGTGACCTGCTCGGGCAGCACGTCAGCGACGAGGTCGACGGTGCACTCGACGAGGTTCGTACCGCAGCTGGCAAGGTCGGTCGCGACTTCGGCGCCCTCGATGCAGGCCACGGTGTCGGCCGCGCACTCGGCTGCGCCGCCGATCGTGCCGCCGATATCGACGTTCACGTTGAGCACTGCTGCCAAGCATTCAGCTTCCTCGATGCCACATGCGGCCGCTTCGACAGCGTTCGCGCCATCGAGGCACGCGATCGCGTCGGCGGTACATTCGGCGGCAGCTTCGATCGCGTCCTGCACGGGGGCCGGCAGCGTGGCAGTCGCACGGCAGGTCACGTGCTGCGCGCGGCAGCCCGCGCCAAACAGCCAGCCGAGCGGACCGCTCAAGCAGCGATTGAGCTGTGTGTCACATTCAGCGACGGTCACGGCGGCCTCAACGACGGCCACCTCGGATACGTGGTCGGTCTCGGCCGGCGATGCGCAGCCTGCGGCGAGAGCGATGAGCGAGGCGAAAAGAATCGGGGTGATGAGCTTCATTGGATCGAGGGCTCCTTGAGGATGACTGCAGTCGGTTAATGTGGGCTCGTTCGCGATCCGTTATTCGCGCGCGAATAAATCATCGATGCGGGGAACAATTCGTGTGAGCAGGCGCGTTCGCAGCGCCCCGAACGAAACGCGAGCAAACCAACTCGCCGCGCTGCGCAGCGTCCGCACGGCGTGCACCCGAGGTCGAGCGCCGATCGGGCCAGCTCGCGGCCGGACGCGGCGGGCGGTGCGGCACGCCTAACGCGTGAGCACGAGGTAGCGCGGGTTGCGCGCAGGCACCGGCTTGAAGCCGGCGGCCTGTGCGCGCCGCAGCTGCTCCGCGATGCATTGGCCGTGCACGCCGCACATCCGATCGATCGCGATGCGGTCGACCTCGAGCGCGCGCGCGACCGGCAGATCCCAGCGCTCTTCGTTGGTCACGGCAAAGCGCGCGCTGTCGAGCACGCACAAGCCTCGCAGCTCGAGGTGATCGATCAGCAAGGGCGCGATGCACGCATCGCTCGCGACGCTCGCGGTTGACGGCACCACCGCGCCCAAGTCCGCGCGCACGTGCGCGAACGCGCGCTGGCGCGGGCCGAGTAAGTTGAGCTCGAGCGGAAGCGGTGCGTTGACGAGCGCGGTGAAGCTCGCGAATGCACACGCGACCGCGCCCACCACGCGCGGTCGAGCGCGCGCCAGATACGTGAGGAAGAGCAGCGCGCCCGCGATCCCCACCGGCACCCAAAGAAAGCCGTACTGGTATTCGATCCCCTTCACGCCGAGCTTGCTGGCCCAACCCGCGGCCGCGGCCCATGGCCCACCGCTCAGCCACGCAAACGGATGCAGCCAGCCGAGCCCGCCGCTGCTCAGCCCGCGCAACACCGTGCTCTCGAACGCGAGGCCGAGGTCAGGTGCGCGCGCGATTGTCGAAGAGACATAGCTCGGCCAACCCAGTGCGCGCGGCAACACGAACATGTCGACGAGCGCGGTCGCGAATGCCAAGCCGCTCGCGACCAGCGCGCTGCGGCTGCGATCGCGCAGCGCGAAGTACAGGCAAGCGCCGCCGATCGTCAGCGCCGCGATGTCTTTGAGCAGCGCCGCGCACAACGCGATCGCGATCACGGCCGCGTGGCGTTTGCTCGCATGCGCCCACACCAACGCGAGCATTAGTAAAGGCAGCGCGTGCTCGGGGTGAAAATCGAAGCTCGCGGCGTTCAAGAGCGCTCGGCTCGACGCGGCTGCGAGCGCACAACACAGCGCCGCGGCGCGCGATAACGACAGCGCGCGCGCTGCGACGTACGTCATCGGCACGAACGCGGCCACGCCCAGCGCCTGCGCGATCAAGAGCGCGCTCGCCGGATCCGAGCCCAGGCGTGTCAGCGGCGCGAACGCGTAGAACGCGAACGATCCGTGGTCGCCCCAGAGCGGCAGATCGAGCGACCACGTCGTCGTCATCGGCAGTCCGTGCGCGGCGCGTCCCATCGGCTGCACGAAGGTCGCGAGGTCCCACGCCATCGAGTGGCCGCCCCAGTATCGAGCCAGCGCGAGGCTCGCGCAGCTCAGGGCGGTGACGGCGGTGAGCGCGCTCACGCAGAGCGCTGCATGCAAGCGCGAGATCTCAGCGCGCATCCAGATCAGCAGCGCGATCGGTACGAGCAGCGCCCACGGATCGAGATACAGAAACGCGCCCAGCGCGCCGCTCGAGCTGGCACCCGGAAACGCGAGCGCGCCGTTCGCACCGAGCGGCACCGTGAGCCGCGCGCACAGCCAAAACACCGCGGCGGCGCCTGCAACCAAACCCAGCGTTCGCTCGAGACGATCGGGTTGCATTCGCGCCTGCGATTGTACGTGATGCCGGGATAAGATGGGCCCGTGAACGTCTACTTGATCGATGGCACCTACGAGCTCTTTCGCGCGTTCTACGGCGCGCCGAGCAGCATGACCGCGGACCAGCGCGAGGTCGGTGCGACGCGCGCGCTGCTGCGCTCGTTCGCAGCGTTCTTGCGCACGCCCGAGGTCACGCACGTGGCGGTGGCGTTCGACACGGTGATCGAGTCGTTTCGCAACCAGTTGTTCGCTGGCTACAAGACCGGCGAGGGCATCGACCCGGCGTTGTTCTCGCAGTTCCCGCTCGCGGAGCGCGTGACGCGCGCGCTCGGCATGGTCACTTGGTCGATGATCGATTTCGAGACCGATGATGCGCTCGCGACCGCGGCCGCGCGCTACGCACCCGATCCGCGCGTCGCGCAGGTGCGCATCACGTCGCCGGACAAAGACTTCTGCCAATGCGTGCGCGGCGAGCGCGTCGTGATGTACGAGCGCAAGACCGGTAAGGTCACCGATGAAGCGGGTGCGCGCGCGCGGCTCGGTGTCGAGCCAGCGCAAGTGCCGGCGTTCCTCGCGCTGGTCGGCGACACGGCGGATGGCATTCCAGGCATCGCGCGCTGGGGTGAAAAAGGCGCGGCTGTCGTGCTCAATCACTACAAGACCATCGAGGCGATCCCGGATGACCCGGCGCAGTGGACCGTCGCGGTGCGCGGCAAGGAAGCGCTCGCCGCAAGCCTTGCGAGCGCGCGCTCGCAGGCCCAGCTCTATCAAACGCTGGCGACGTTGCGCACCGATGTTCCGCTGATCGAGACACTCGACGACCTGGAATGGCGCGGTCCGCGCAGCGACGAGCTGATCGCGCTGTGCGAAGAGGTCGGGGCGCAGGACGTGCCCGCTCGGCTTGTGGCACGCTCCCGCGGATGAAGCCTCCAGTGTTGATGTTGCACGGCATGTGCTGCACGGGCGATGTGTGGTCGCGCTTTCGCACCTTCTTCGAAGCCCGCGGCGCGCGCGTGTACACGCCGACGCTGCGCCCCGACGTACGCGTGAGCATCCTCGGCCGGCCGAACAAAGCGCTGCGCGAAATCGGCTTTGCGGATTACGTCCGCGAGCTTGAGCAGGAGGTCGCGAAGATCGAAGGCGAGACCGGCATGCGGCCGGTCGTGATCGGTCACTCGATGGGCGGCTTGCTCGCGCAAGCGCTGGCCGAGCGCAATCGCGTCGCCGCGGCGGTGTTCATCTCACCGACCCCGCCTGCCGGCGTGCGCGACGCGGTCTTGAGCACTTTCTGGGCGGGCGTCGCGCTCGGCAACAAGCTCGGCATCGCGCCGTGGGCGATCAAGAGCACGCGCGGGATCGCCGATCGCGCGGTCTTCAATGTGCTGCCCATCGCCGAGCGCAGCGCGGCGCACGACGCGTTCGTGTACGAGTCCGGCCGCGTCTTCAACGACCTCGGCAACTGGCCGATCGACGAAAAGCTAATCCGCGTGCCGGTGCTCACCGTGGCCGCGACGCTCGATCGGCTCGTGCCTGCGAAGCTCGTGCGCATGACCGGTAAGAAGTACGCAGCGGTCGGCGGTGAGCTCCGCGAGTACGCCGAGCACGGGCACTGGCTCTACGCCGAGCCCGGTTGGGAGAAGCCCGCCGCCGAGATCTACGACTGGTTGAACGCTGCGGTTTCGCGATCGCAGGCGTCATGAGCACGCGCGTCGCGCTGGCAAACGTCGCGGGTCGCGCGAGCCTCCTGCGCGAAGAGCGCGTGATCGATCTCGAGCGGCGCTCGAGCGGGTTCTTCAGCAGCGATCCGATGGCGGCCCTATCGCGTTGGGACGAGCTGTGCGCGTGGTCGCGCGCGGTGGAGCTTCAGCCGAGCGATGCGCCGCTCGATGTTGCGCAGCTCGGACCGTGCGTGCCGCGCCCGAGCCAAGTGTTTGCGATCGGCCTCAACTACCACGACCACGCCGAAGAGATCGGCCTGCAGAAGCCCGCGCAGCCGATGACCTTTACGAAGTTCGCGAGCTGCCTCTCCGGCGCGCGCGCGAATGTGCCGCTGACCTCACAAGCGGTCGATTGGGAGATCGAGCTGGTGGTGGTGATCGGCACGCGCGCGCATCGCTTGAGCGAAGAGCGCGCGCTCGAGAGCGTCGCGGGCTTTTGCGTCGGCCAGGACATCTCCGATCGGCGCTTGCAGTTCAGCGACGTGCCGCCGCAGTTCTCGCTCGCCAAGTCCGCGACCGGCTTTGGACCGATCGGCCCAGCGGTGGTCTCGCGGCTCGATGACGAAGGACATTCGCTCGACGCGCAGAGCTTCGCGCTGTGCTGTGACGTGAACGGCGTGCGCATGCAGGACGGCAACACGCGCCAGATGATCTTTACGGTGCCGCAGATCCTCGTGCACCTGTCGCGCTACTGCACGCTGGAGCCCGGAGACATCATCTTCACCGGCACGCCGAGCGGCGTCGGTTCGGGGCGCAAGCCGCCGGTCTTCTTGCGCCCGGGCGATGTAATCCGTAGCGAGATCGCTGGCCTCGGCGTGCTCGAGAACACCTGCGTCGCGGGTTGATTGAACGCGCTCGCCAAGGCTCGGTGGATTGAAACGCTTAAGCGAAGCGGGTGATGAAGCTCACGATCGCGTCGGCGCCCGGGCCGCGTGAAGGGATCACGTGCGGGCCGGGCCAGACGTGAGTCTCGCGCGTGCCCGCCTCGAACTTTTCGGCGAGCTGCGCGGCGGTGGGAATGCTCAGCTTGTCGCGCTCGCCCCATACGTGCAGTGAAGGGATCGCGAGCGGCGCTTCGAAATACGGCAGCAGATCGTCCGCGCGCGGAATGCGCCCGGCGACGAGCACCACGAACTGAAGCGGTGGCAGCTTGCCGTTCGCCGATAAGGCCGCGAGCGCAGAGGCGAAGATCGCGCCTTGGCTGAAGCCGAGAATGCCCACGGACGCATTGGCTTCCACGCTGCGCTTCATGATCTCTTCGATCGTGGCGAGCGCGGCGTCGAAGTGATGGTAGACGCGACCGTCATCGCTCGCGTCGAACCAGCCGCGATGCGGCGGCGGCCACGGCTCTCCGCCCAGCATCGTGCGCAAGCGCTCGACGGTTTTTTCGGAGCATTCGAACGACCCGGTCGGGCATTCGAGCGTCACGCTCTCCGGCAAGCGCTCCGCAATCGGCGCAAAGCCGACGCGCATCTGCCTGCCGTTCTGCGTAAACCCGTGCAGCGCGATCAGCGTGGTGCTCACGCGCAGAGCCTATACCAGCCGCTCACTTCACGAGGTCGGGAATCTTGTCGTTGAGGTTCTCCATGCTCTTGCTGTTGTGCTTGCGCGCTTGGCCCATCGCGCGGATCGACTTCATGTCCTCTTCCTCGCTGGCGCCGACGAGGTGGGTCTCTCTGAATCCGTCTTGGGCTTGCTCCACCGTGCCGGCGTCGATGACAGGGTTCTCACCTTCGTCGTGAGCGCCGAGCAGCTTCTGCCGAACGTCCGCAGTGACCTCGGCCTGCGAGGAGCGCCGCAAGCCCGGCACGATCACGCCGTTCACTACTTGGAACGAGGCGACGAACGAGCCGGCGAAGAGCATCGTCGTGGCCACGCCGATCAGCATGTTGCTGCGCGCGCCCTGCACGCCGCGCACCACGCCGTACAGGCCGAGGAACAAGAAGAAGGACGCCGAGCCCCAGGGCAACCCGCGCCGCGCGACCCCTTCGAACATGCCCAGCGCGCCCGAAGGCATGAACAACGTCCCCGTCAGCACGCATACGCACACGGTCACGACCTTGAGCGTCATCGTGACCGGGCGCAGCACCATCGTCTTGGTGCGGATCTGCATCGCCCAGGTCTGGATCATCACGATCACCGAAAGCGACGCGAAGGCGACCGCGGAGATCGTGAGCCGATCGCCGAGCAGCTCGCGCGCGACCTCGGGATCGGGCTCGCTGAGCAGTGGCACCGCTCGCAACAGACCAAACGCGAACAACAGCATCAGCAGCGTTCCGAAGAAGTCCTTACGCAGCTCGCTGCGGCGCTCTGCGGTCGCTTGGAGCTGGCTTACCGCCAGCGCTTCGGCTGCGCTCTTCTTGAGGCTCGCGGCGTCGCGCTCCGCCT
>JAYUYY010000200.1:0-6894 GCA_043752225.1 Sandaracinaceae bacterium
GAGCTGAAACGCCGGTTTTCACTTCGGCGACGAGCAGCTCGCCGTCGCGCTCGACGACGAAGTCGAGCATCAAGTCAACGCGCTGCGCTGCGCCGTCGACCTCGATCGCGTAGCTGCGGCGGGCTTGGCTTTCGCGGATGCGGTAGCCGTGCGCCTTGAGCACGCGCTCGGCGTCGCGTTCGCCTTGCAGGCCGCGCGCCTGGATGGCGCGGCCGTGCATGCGCTCGCGTAGAACGCGCAATGCGGATGCGATCCACGCGCCGAGCATCACGCAGAGCACACCTGCTATGGCTTGCAGCACCCACGCGCGCATGCACAGTCAGTCGCATCGTCGCGCGGAGCGATGCAAATTTTCGTCCTGCTTAGGACAGCGTGTGGCGCGACTCCGCGTTGTAGTCGGCGATCTCGTGCTCGCGGCCGTCGCGGACTTTTTCGACCCACGCCGAGTCTTGCAAGAGCGCGCGGCCGACCGCGACCAAGTCGAACTCGTCGCGCTCGAAGCGCTCGATCAGCTTTTGGAGATCGGTGCGCTTCGAGCCGATGCCGACGAACGAGCCAAAGAACTCGCCGTCGAGGCCGACGCTGCCGACGGTGATCGCGGGCTTGTCGATCAGCTTGCGCGTCCAGCCCGCGAGGTTGAGCTCGCCGTGCTCGGGAAACTCCGCTTCCCAGAAGCGCCGTGTGCTGGCGTGGAAGATGTCGACGCCAGCGTCGCTGAGCGGTTTGAGCAGCGCTTCGAGCTCTTGCGGCGTGCTCGCGAGCCGCGCGTTGAAGTCTTGCTGCTTCCATTGCGAAAACCGAAAGACAATCGCGAAGTCGGGGCCGACGTGCGCGCGCACCGATTGAACGATCTCGCGCGCGAAGCGGCCGCGGCGCTCCATGTCGCCGCCGTAGCCATCGCTGCGCTCGTTGAGGCCTTCCCAGAAGAACTGATCGATCAGGTAACCGTGCGCGCCGTGCAGCTCGACGCCGTCGAAGCCGAGCCGCTTGGCTTCGCCCGCAGCTTTTCCAAACGCTTCGACGACCTCGGCGATGTCGCGCTCGGTCATCGCATGACCTTTGAGCTTGCCAGGCTTCAAGAGTCCGCTCGGGCCTTGGCTCACCGCATCGGGATTCGGCAGCGTGCCCGGGCGGCGCGCCATGCCGACGTGCCAGAGCTGCGGAATGATCGCGCCGCCTTCGGCGTGCACGGCATCGACTACGCGCTTCCAGCCCGCGAGCGCGGCCTCGCCATGAAACGTCGGAACGTCCGGGTGCATCGAGGCGACGGCGTGATCGACCGTCGTGCCTTCGGTGATGATCAAGCCGACGGCATCTTTGGCGCGGCGCCTGTAATACGCGACGACGTCATCGGTGACTACGCCGTTCGGGCTCATCTCGCGCGTCATCGGCGCCATGCAGAAGCGATTGCGCAGCGAGAGGGACTTGTGCTCGAAGCGTGAGAAGAGGCCGTTGGTTTTCGTCATGGGCGAAAGATCAGTGTTTGGTTGTTGGCAGGCATGGCGACGCGTTCATGGAGCTTGAGGCCGACGCGCGCAGCGAGCTCGCTCACCGCTTCGATATCGCGAACGGCCCAGCGCGGGTCACGTGCGCGCAGGCTGGCGTCGAACTCTGCGTTGCTTTGAGAGGTGTGCTCGCCGCCGATCCGAAACGGTCCATATAAGACCAGCACGCTGTGAGTACTTAGATGCCGGCCGGCACCTGCGAGCAGGCCTTCGCAGCATTCCCAAGGCGCGATGTGGATCATGTTGGCGTTGAAGATGGCGTCGACCGTGCCGACTCCCCAATCGAGGCTGCACACGTCGAGCACGAGCGGTGCGCGCAAGTTGGGGAGCGCGGCTTCGGTCACCCACGCGCGCGTGCTGACGAGGTTTGCTTCGTCGAGATCGCTCGGTTGCCAGATGAGCGCGGGCATCTGCGCGGCGAAGTACGCGGCGTGCTGACCGCTCCCGCTCGCGATCTCGAGCACGGTGCCGCTTACGGGCAGCACGCGGCGCAACACCTCGAGGATCGGATCCTTATTGCGCTCGGGTGCCGGCCAATGCTGCTTCACGCGGCGCAGCTTGGCACAAAGGCTCGGCGACGCGACAAGGTCGCCCGCGGGTCACTGGGCGTTTGCGCGCGAAATGCGAGCTGGCGCAGGGCTTGCTGAGAGCTGCGCGCGTTCGACGCATTCAATCCGTTGGAAGAACCGGGGGCTCATATGGTTTCGCGCAATCGATGGCTGTTAGGCGTGCTGATATTGGCTGTTGCGGGATGCGGCAGCTCCTCGAAAGGGGACTCGTCGGCTCTCCCGAACGGCGCGGCGGGAGCGAACGCAGCACTTGAGCCACCCACCGTCGACACCGGCGGCCAACCGATCGGGCAAGCGGGCGCATCCGGAATGTCTACAGGCTCCGCTGGCGCTGCAGGCACGAGCTCGATGTTTGGCAACTCGGCCGGCCTCGATGCCGCGGGTGGCACAGCGGGCTCGAGCGCGCCGCCGTCGTTTCCAGCGAGCGGCGAGTCCGAGGAGCCAGGCAGCGACGGCAGCGGGTCGTTCACCGATGTCGGCGTCAACCCGTTCGTGTTGGTCGCGCACGATCCGTTCTCGACCTTCGCAGCCGATGTCGACACCGCGAGCTACGACATCTTCCGACGCGACTTGAACCGAGACCTCGCACCGATCCCGGAGAGCGTTCGGCTCGAGGATTACGTCAACAACTTCGCGTACGACTATCCGGCGCCCGCTGCGGACTCCGAGCATCCGTTCGCGATCTCGCTCGCGGCGGCGCCGCATCCCGTGCGCGATGGCATCACGCTGCTGCGCGTGGGCATTCAAGCGCGCGGAAGCTCGACCGAGAAGAAGCCGGCGAACATCGTGTTCTTGATCGACACGTCGGGCAGCATGCAGAGCCCGGAAAAGCTGCCGATAGTGAAGCGCGTGCTCACTCAAGCGGTGAGCGCGCTCGATCCGACCGACACGATCTCGATCGTCACGTATGCATCGGGCACGCAGGTCGCGCTCGCGCCGAAGCTCGTGCAGGACGCGGATACGATCACCTTCGCGATCAACGGGCTCAGCGCCGGGGGTAGCACCAACGGTGCGGGCGGCATTCAGCTCGCGTATGCGCAGGCTGAAGCGGGCTTCATCGAGGGCGGCATCAATCACGTGATCTTGTGCACCGATGGCGACTTCAACGTCGGCACCTCGAGCGATGAAGAGCTGGTCGAGCTGATCGAGCAGAAGCGCGAGACTGGCATCACGCTCACCGCGCTTGGCTTCGGCATCGGCAACCTCAACGACAGCATGATGGAAAAGGTCAGCAATGCCGGCAACGGCATCTACTCGGTGCTCTCGAGCACGGTGCAAGCCGATCGCTATGCCGAGGGTCGCTTGCTCGCGACGCTCGATCACGTCGCGAAAGACGTGAAGATCCAGCTCGAGCTGAACCCGGAGCAGGTGCTCGCGTACCGCTTGCTCGGCTATGAGAACCGCGCGATCGCGGACAGCGATTTTCGCGAGGATGAGGTCGATGCAGGCGAGATCGGTGCGGGCCACCGCGTGACCGCGCTGTACGAGCTGGTGATGGCCGAAGGCATGGTGCCCGCAGTCACGGGCGCGCCCGCAGTCGAGAGCGGCGACCCGGTCGAGGGCACGCGTGAGATCGCGGCGAGTGATCTCGTGCTGGTGAAGGTTCGCTACAAGCAGCCCGGCGCGAGCGCCGAGGATGCAGCGGTCGAAGTGACGCAGTCGCTCGCGCCCGATGCGGTGCACGCGGCGTTCAGCGAAGCCGATCCGGACTTGGCCTGGGCGGTCTCGATGGCGATGCTCGCCGAGGTCGTGAAGGACAGCCCGTACGCGCTCGAGAGCGATCTCGACGCGATCCACGACACGATCACGACGCAGGCCCCTCGCGACACCTATCGCAGCGAGCTCGCGGAGCTGTTCACGATCCTGCGTGCGATGCGCTGAGCTGAGCGTTTCCTAGGTACTGAGCTGCTCGAACACGGAGTGGCTCAGCGCTTAGGCCGCTTGGCCCGGCGGTGCTCGATCGCCGACGTGCCGGTCCAGCGCTTGAACGCGCGCGAGAACGCGGGCGTTTGGCTGAAGCCGAGCAAGAACGCGATCTCCGCGATGCTCAGGTCGAGCTGCTCGAGGTAGTTGAGCGCAAGCCCTCGCCGGACATCGTCGTAGATATCCATGAACGTCGTGTCTTCGTCGCGCAGCTTCCGGCTGAGCGTGCGCACGCTCATGTGCAGCTTTCTAGCGACCGACGCGGCGCTGCTCTCATGCCCGCTCAGCGTCTCCGTCACCGCGGTGCGCACGCGCTCGCTGAACGCTTCAGGCGGCGGCCTGCGCTCGGCCAGCTCGCCCGCATAGCGACGCATCACCGCGTGCAAGCGTGGATCGGCGCTTCGCACCGGCAGCGACAACACGTGGCTCGGAAAGAGCAGCCGGTTTTGATCCTGACCAAATTTGACCGGTACCCTGAGCAGCCGCTCGTACTCGCTGGTGTCCGCCGGCTTTTGGTGGGTGACGTGGACCTCCGTATGGATATCTGCGTTGTCCGCCAGCGCGCGGCCGAGCAATACATAGGTGCCGACCGTCCAATCATTGATGACGCGCGGCGTGCGAATCGCCATCTCGAAGTGCCAGATGCATTGCGGACCGTTCTGCTCGAGCCGAAACGCTGCGCCCTCGCGCAATAGCAGGATGTAGCGGTTCACCACCTCGACGATCTCGGCAAAGCTCGCGCACGAGCGCGCCGCGTACTCGAGCACGTCGAAGTCGCCAGGCTGAACGGCTTCCGCAGCGTGCAGGCCGAGGCTCGGGTTTTGCGTGAGGCCGACCGCCCAGTCGCAGAACTTGCCGCTACGCGAGTAGGGGATCCATTCGTCGACGTCCATCGCGTCGAGCGCATCGAGCGACGCGCTCGGCACCGACGGATAGCGCCGCAGCACTCGCACGAACGGCTTCACGAACCGTGCGGAGTGCCGATATCCAGTGCGGGATTCGCCGGTTAGCGCCGCCACAAGTGATCCCCGGCACCGACCCTACCACGCAGGGCAATCCGCTCGCGAGCGTAGTCTGAGGCGTTGCGCCGCGAGCAGGAGCTTACGTGCGCTAACCGATGCGCGAGCTCTGGCCGCCGTCGACCGGCAGCAAAACGCCGGTGATGAAGCGCGCTTCGTCGGAGGCGAGGAAGAGCGCCGCGTGCGCGACATCCCAGGCCGAGCCCATGCCGCCGCGCAACGGTACGACTGAGTTGCGGTCGGCGATTAGCTTCTCCTTCGAAACGCCACTCGCTTTCGCGATGCTCTCGATCGCCATCGGCGTGTTCATCAAGCCGGGCAGGATCGCATTGACGCGCACGCCGTGCTTGGCATTGCCCATCGCGAGCGCGTGCGTCAACGCGTTGAGCGCGGCTTTCGAGCTCTTATAAGCGAGCAGTCCGACGGCGCATATGGATGCGATGGACGACACGTTCAAGATCACGCCCGACTGCTGGCGGCGCATCACCGGCAAAGCGTGCCGGCAGGTGTGCAAGGGACCTTTGAGGTTAACCTCGAAGATCGTGTCCCATGCGTCATCGCTGATGTGCGTGATCCCACCGTCGCCAGTGCCGATCCCGACGTTGTTGTGCAAGATGTCGAGACGGTCCCAGCGCGCGACACAAGCCGCGACGAGCGCAGCGCACTCCTGATCGCTGGTGATATCCACGCGCTCGGCGGCCGCCTTGCCGCCTTCAGCTTCGATCATCGCGACGGTGTCTTGCGCCGATGCGAGATCGCGATCCGCGACGACCACGCGCGCGCCTTCACGCGCGAACAAGATCGAAGCCGCCCGTCCGTTGCCGATGCTGTCGCCTGGCGTTTGACCGCCGCCGACGACGATCGCCACCTTGTCGCACAACCTCATGGCAGAAAGCCTTTCGTGCCGTCTTCGGTCTGCACACCGAGCGTGTTGAGGACCATCGAGACCAGCGTGTACTGACCGATCGCGAACACCAGATCGAGGATCTGTTGCTCGCTCCAGTGCTCTTGCAGCGCTTTCCAGGTCGCTTCTCCGATCATCTGATCGGCGTGCAGCTCGTCGGCCGCGCGCACCAGCACGGCATCGCGCCCGGTCCATTGATCGGCGTCGAGCGTGAGCCTTCTGATTTCGTCCTGCGTTAGGCCGACGGCGAGACCGATGCGCGTGTGCTGGTTGAATTCGTATTGGCTTTTGCACAGCCAACCGATGCGCAAGATCGCGATCTCGCGGTCGCGCGCGGAGAGCGTCGACTTCCCGAGCACGTGGCCCGCGAACACCATCCAGCGTTTGAAGAGCTTGGGATGGCGCGCGAGCGTCGTGAAGATATTGAGCGGCGGCCGCGCGTCTGGACCTTTCGGCAACAGCTCGCGCACGTCGTCGTTCCACTCGGACTCGGGCAGCGGCGGAATTCTGGGGCTCTGCAGGCGCATGGCTTCTCCTCGCTGTTAACAACAAAGCCCGGGGATGATGCGCGCTTCCATGGCGGCGCGATCGTCGGGCGGGATCTCGATCGACTTACGCGTCGTGAGATCGAACGACACCGCGACGGCTTCGGAGGTCGCGGCGCAGCGTCCGGTCTCGACGTTGAAGATCCAATGACACAGGTGCGTGGTCTTATTGCCGAGGCCTTTGAGTCCCGAGCGGACCTCGATCACGTCTCCAAGCCGCGGCCGCTCGTGAAACACGTAGCGGTACTCGAGCGCCGCGCCGCCGATCCCCGCGAGCCGCGAGCCGCGCAAGCCTTGAAAGAAGTGGCCGATGCCGTCCGAGACGCGCGCCATGAATGCGGCCTCGGTCATGCTGCCGTACGCGTCGCAATCCTCGGGCAACACCGGGCCGAGGTACGCGCCGATCAAGCCGCGCTCGAGCGCTTCGGC
>JAYUYY010000201.1:0-2649 GCA_043752225.1 Sandaracinaceae bacterium
CCGTGCTCGTTAAACGGTAGCACGACGCTTTGACCTATCGCAGCCAGGTGATGATGAGCGCAGTGCGGTGTGCGGTGCGAGCCAGGGGACGTTGTGCGAGCGAACAGAGAGCTGGCGACACCGCAGCGCGATCTGCGCATGTTATAGACTGCGCATGAGTCGAAGGCGCATGTGGGCTCGGGCGCTTCGAACGCTCGGAATCTGCGCGATTCTCGCACTGTCATCGACCCCCGTCGCCGCGCACGAATCGCCGCGCGTGCGTGAGATCCTCGAACGCGCGGGCTCAGCCATGGTGCTGGTCAGCAATCGCGGCCTCATCTTCGGCGATCGCGAGAGCGGCGCGTATCGCTTGCTGTGCAACGAAGCACTGCGGATCAACACGTCCGAGCAAGCGAGTGTCGCGCTCTTGCCCGATGGTGCGTTGATTGTTTCGACGAGCGCGGGCCTCGTCCGTACACGCGACGAAGGCTGCACGTTCGAGCCTGTTGCGCCCTTCGTGGACATCAACACTGCTGCGCTGGCGCAGGATCCAGTCGACGCGGCAAAGATCTACGTTGCGAGCTTTGGCAGTGGCCAAGGCGGCATTCACGTCAGCGCAGATTCGGCGCAAACCTTCACGCGCGCGCGCGCCGCGAGCGACGAAGAATTCTATGAGGATCTCCTGATCGCGCCTGGCAACGCGCAAGTGCTCTACGCGAGTGGTCTCGCGTTCGATCTCGATGGTGGTCCGCGCACGCATTTCATCGAGCGCTCGCGCGACGGAGCGACCAGCTTTGAGCGCTTCGCGATCGAGCTCGGCGACAACGAATCGGATTTCACGCTGCTCGCGGTGTCACCCGACGACGACCAGATGTTGCTCGCACGCGCGCTCGACAATGATCTCGCCACGCGCATGGATCGCCTGCTCGTGAGCCGCGATGGCGGGGCGACGTTCGAAAGTCCGGTCGCAGCACGCGAGATCTCAGACGCGGGCTTCGCGGGCGGCGCGGTCTGGGTCGCGGGGGCGACCGGGGTGCTTCGTTCGGATGACGAGGCGCGTTCGTTCGAGCCGATCGAAGGGCCGCAGCTCATGAGCTGCATCGATGAAGACGCTGAGCCACCGCATGACGCATTGCTGTGCGGCCGCTACGCCGAGGGCGAGAACGGGATCGCCTCGATCGATCCGGTGTCTCACGCGCTGCGCTCGTGGTTCGATTTCACCGAGGTCACGGATCCCGTGAGCTGCGACTCGGCCTCCGAAACCGCGCAAACATGCGTCTTTCTTTGGCACGACTGGCTGAAAGAGATCTTCCCAACGCTCGACGCAGGCGTTGCAGACGATGCCGGATCCGATGCGAGCGCGCCGCCGATGGATGCGGGCTTGCGCGTGGATGCGAGCACGAATGCGCCTGAAGCAGGGCTCGCGCCCGCCCGCGAGTCGGGCGGATGCAGCGCGATCCAAGCGGGCTCCGCGCTCTCCAGCTACGCGTCCGTGGGGGCGGCCACCCTCATCCAGCTCGTGCTCGTCGCTTGGCGACGACGTCGCTTCGCTGCGACGCGTCGCACGGCGTAATATCCACCGCCTTACAAGGAGCTCGTCGTGCGAACTCAGCTCGTGCTCACCCTCATCGGCACAGATCGACCGGGCCTCGTCGAGGCGCTCTCGGACGAAATCGCGAAGGTCGAAGGCAATTGGGAACAAAGCCGCATGGCGCGGCTCGACGACAAGTTCGCTGGCATCTTGCGCATGAGCGTCCCGAGCGCTCGCCAAGCCGAGCTTACGACTGCGCTCGGCCGGCTCGAAAAGCACGGACTGCGCATCGTCGTCGAAGCGTCCTCGCAGCCGGCAGCGCCGCGCAGCACGCTCGCGATGCGGCTCGAGGTCGTGGGCAACGATCGCGCGGGCATCGTGCGCGATATCTCGCGCGCGCTCGCACAACGCAGCGTCAACGTCGATGAGCTCCACACGCAATGCGAGGAAGCGCCTATGGGTGGCGGTCAGCTGTTCCGCGCGACCGCCGCCTTGCACGTGCCCCGCGAGCTCAGCGCCGGCGACCTGCGCAAGGCGCTCGAAGGCATCGCCGACGACTTGATGGTCGACGTCACGCTCGACGACCTCAGCCCGCCCAAGGCGAAGTAGCGCGCACCTTCAGTAGAGACTGCGGAGCTTGGCTTCGTAGACCTGAAGCACTTTGCGTCGGCGCAGCTTCATCGCGGGCGTCAGCATTCCGTTCTTCAGCGTGAACGGCTCGACCGCGAGCCAGAAGTTGCGAACCAGCTCGAAGGTTCGAAAGTCGCGGCTGCACTTCTGCACTTCGTCTTCGAACAAGCGGCGCGTGCGCGAATCGGCGAGCAGCTCTTCGGGTGTTCCGTCTTCGCGGCCGAAGTACGAGCGCAGCGAAGGCACGTCCGCGACGATCAACGCCACGTTGTAGGACTGACCCGCGCCATACACCATGCAGTGCTCGATGAACGGGCTCATCTTGAGCTTCTGCTCGAGCGGCGCAGGCGCGACATAACGACCGTTGCTGAGCTTGTAGAGATCTTTGATGCGGCCGGTGACCCAGAGATAGCCGTCCTCGTCGAGACGCCCGAGGTCACCGGTGCGCAAGCCACCGTCCGCGGTGAGCGCGGCGCGCGTTGCTTCGGGCTGGTTGTGGTAGCCCTGCA
>JAYUYY010000202.1:0-2648 GCA_043752225.1 Sandaracinaceae bacterium
TTCTCGGTCGGCATCGCGTGGAACGCGGCCTGGTTCTCGCGCGAGCGCCAAGGCGTCGCGCTCGGCACGTTCGGCGCAGGCAACGTCGGCGCTTCGGTCACCAAGTTGTTTGGCCCGATGCTGATCGCGCTCGTGCCCGCGGCCGGTCTCTTCGGCGGCGCGCTGCCGGGCGGCTGGCGCTTCGTACCGGTGATGTACTCGGTGCTCTTGGTCGTGATGGCGATCGCGCTGTACACGCTCGCACCGGCAACCGATCGCAAGCCCGGCGCAGGCCGCAGCTTCACGTCGATGCTGGTGCCGTTGCGCGAGGTGCGCGTCTGGCGCTTCGGCCTCTACTACGTGGTGGTGTTCGGCGCGTACGTCGCGCTCTCGCTCTGGCTGCCGAACTACTACCGCACGGTCTATGGCTTCGAGCTCAAGACCGCTGCGCTGCTCACCGCGCTCTTCATCTTCCCCGCGAGCCTCTTGCGCCCGCTCGGCGGCTATCTCTCGGATCGCTTCGGCGCGCGGCCGGTCACGTACATCGTGTTCGCTGCGATGGCGCTCGCCTGTGTGCCGCTCTCCCTGCCGAACGGTGAGATCGGCTTCAAGGTCGGCCCGGCGCTCTTTTTCGCGCTGATCGAGGTGCTCGGCATCGGCATGGGGATCGGCAAAGCGTCTGTCTATAAGTACGTCCCGGAGTACTACCCGAGTGACGTCGGTCTCGTCGGCGGTCTGGTCGGCACGCTCGGCGCGCTCGGCGGATTCTTTTTGCCGCTCGGCTTCGGCTATCTCGAAGGCTTGCTCGGCCGTCCCGAAGGCTGCTTTTGGATTTTGCTCGCGTTGATCGGCGCGAGCTTCGGCTGGCTTCACCTCGTCGTCACCAGCCTGCGCAGGGGCGGCAGCCGCGCGCCGGCTGCGATGCCGATGGAGCTGGACGGCGCGACCGCGCAACGCTGAATGCTGAGCACTGAGCCGCGGCGCGCTGGCGTTGTGACAACCGTCATACGCCAAGCGCTACGCGGCTCGTGTATATCGGCCCGATGCACGCACGCATCCTGGTCCTAATCGCTCTCTGCTTGGGCACGCACGGCACCGCGCACGCGGCGAGCTTCACCGTAAACAGCACGACCGACGCCGTGGATGCGTCACCCGGCAACGGCGCGTGCGCGACCTCGAGCGGCGTGTGCACGTTGCGCGCGGCGATCCAAGAGACCAACGCGCTCGCAGGCTACGACACGATCGTGCTCGGCTCGGCGACGTACACGCTGACGCGCACCGGCATCAACGAGGACGCGTCTGCGACCGGCGACCTCGACATCCTCGGCGACCTCGACATCAAGGGCCAAGGTCCGAACGCGACGATCGTCGATGCCAATGATCTCGATCGCATCTTCGATTGCGGACCGAGCCCGGTGAAGCCAACCGTCCGCATCTCCGGCTTGCGCGTGCAAGACGGCTTCGAGTTTGTGGGTGGCGGCATTCAGTACGCTTGCGATCTCTCGCTGACCGAGGTGGCGCTGGTCGACAACGAAGCGCAGCTCGGCGGCGGCATCGCGATCCAAACCTACTGGGGCACCGCACCCGAGCTGACGATCCTGCGCAGCGAGCTGCGAGCCAATCGCGGCTACAGCGGCGGCGGCGCGTGGATCGAAGACTTCAGCGCGGTGATCCGGGAGAGCGTCTTCCAAGACAACACCGCGCAAGGCGCGGGCGGCGCGATCGATGCGTTCAGCGCGTCGATCGAGGTCCGCGACACGCTGTTCTTGGAGAACGATGCCGCGTTGAACGCCGGCATTCGTGGCACCACGATGACGATCGCGGGCTGCACGTTCGCGACCCACACCACCAGCGCGAGCAGCGGAACCGTGAACGTGGGATTCAGTGCCGAGATCACCAACTCCACGTTCATCGACAACTGGGCGCCGCTCGGTGGCGCGGTGAGCCTTGGCGGCAGCGGCAGCGCGCTGCTCAACAACAACACCTTCTTCGACAACCTCGCGTTCGATGAGGCAAACGCAGCTACCACCGGCTCAGCGCTCTCCGGCCCGACGAGCGGAGGTGCGGTCACGATCGGCAATACGTTGTTCGAGCACGAGGAACCAAACGCGTGCGGCGCGTACGTGAACGTCGTCTCGCTCGGCCACAACCGCAGCGAGGACGGCTCATGCGGCTTCGGCAGCACGGGCGACAACCAGGACGGCGCGGTCGATCTCGACAGCGAGCTCAAAGACAACGGCGGCCCCACACCGACCTTGGCGCTGCTGAACGCGAGCTACGCGGTCGATCACGGCCATCCCGGCACGCCCGGTACGACCGCAGGTACGAGCGAGCTCACGGATCAACGCGGCGTCACGCGCCCGATCATCGGCTTTGCCGAGGCTTCACCCGCGCGCTCCGACATCGGCGCGTTCGAGAAGTGCACCTTCGGCAGCGGCATCGACACGGATGCAGACGGTCTCAGCAATCCGTGTGATCCCGATGACGATGACGACGGCTGCTTCGACGCGCACGACGATCACCCGCTCGATGGCGTGACTACGGTCGGCCGAGTCGTCGACTTCTGTGGAGGAAGCGGGCCGTACGTCATGTCCGAAGGCGCCGACCCCGACAACGATGGCCTCTCCAACTGCGAAGACGCCGACGACGACGATGACGGCACGCTCGAT
>JAYUYY010000203.1:0-2641 GCA_043752225.1 Sandaracinaceae bacterium
GAGACCTTCGATGGCGAGTGCAAGCGCTTCATCGCGGGCCCCGCCGTAGGCGACGGCAGCCAAGCGGAAGGCCAGGATCCTGTGTTCCGTTTGGAAGACGGCGCCACGTTGCTGAACGTGGTGATCGGGGCTCCGGCCGCGGATGGCATCCACACCTACGGCGATACAACGCTGCGCAACATCACCTGGGAAGACATCGGCGAAGACGCGCTGACCATCAAGGAGTCGGGCACCGTGGTGCTCGACGGCGGCGCTGCTTACAGCGGCGCGGACAAGGTCTTCCAAATCAACGCGGCCAGCACGTTCCGGCTGTCGAGCTTTCGCGCGGACGATGCGGGCAAGCTCATTCGCCAGAACGGCGGGACGACGTTCCAGGTCGACGTCTACATCGATGCTTGCGACATCTCGAACATGGGCGAGTCGATCTTCCGGACCGACAGCAGCAGCAGCACCGTCAACATGACCAACACCCGCTATAGCAACATCGGCGACGGCGGCGCCGATCTGTGGCTCGGAGTCGGCTCCGGCAACATCACCGAGAGCGGCAACACTCAGTACTAATTAAAAACTCACTACGCTCTCCCGCGCATTTGTAAATGAGCTCTAAGCGAGGTTCCAATCACGGCGCAGGCGTGCGCCTGGCCTCATAGAGACGGTCCTCACCGGTCCGGTCGGAGGCGAACACGATGTACGTAAGGTCGCGGTCGCTCCACGGATCGGTGTCCTCGCCGTTGCTGTTGAGCGTCGACAGCGGCGACGGCTCACCGAAGGGCGCGTCCGCGCTGGGGCGTGCGGCGATATGCAAGTCGCCCTCACGCGAGAACAAGAGCTGTCCGCCGTCGCGAACGACAAACGGATCGGACGCGACGCCATCGCGATTGATCTCGTCGATCGGCTCGGGCGCCGACCACGCATCGAGCAGGCTCTCGCGGCGCGCCCACCACAGCTCGTAGCCGGTGTCGCCGTCGCGCCGCGAGAAGAGCGCGAGCCGGCCTTCGAGCACCGCGCTGATCAGGTCGTCGCCGCTCGAGTTGATCGCGCTCACGGCCTGCGGCTCGGACCACGGCCCCTCGAGGATCGCCCGCTGCGAGGTGTAGATGTCGAGTCCGCCCGCGCCGCCGTCGCGATCGCTGCTCCAATAGATCGTCAAACCGTCCTCGGAGAGCGCCATGCCGGTCTCTCGGTCATCGGAATTGAGCGCTGTGGCGGGCTCCGGCGTGCCCCATGGATCGCTCGAGCTCTCGCGACGCGCAAACCAGAGGTCCTCGTTGCCCGAGCCACCTTGGCGCGTGGAGTTGAAGAAGATCCAAGTCAGCGCTTCGTTGAGCGAAGGATCGTCATCGCCCTCGTCCTCATCCTGCCCGCTCGCCAGCGCATCGATCAGCGTGGGCTCCGAGAAGCTCGGCACGGGCTCGCTCGCATGCTCGCTCGCATCATCACTGGCGTCGCGCTCGGCAGCGCTGTCCGGCTCGTCCGATGTCGCGCGACCGTCGCCGAGCACCACGGCCTCGTTGCAGGCGCTCGCGGCCGCAGCAAGCAGCGCCCAGATAAGCCCTGACACGAAGCGACTCATGGTGCCGAAGGCGCGCTCGCTCGTCGGGCCAGCGCTTCGAGCCGTGCACGGTGGGGACTATCGCCTTGGCGTCGAAGCAGCTGCTGCGCGAGCTCGAGGGCTGCAAGCGCGTCGCCCTTTTGCAAGAGCGCCTCGACGCGCAGCACATCGGCTTCATGGGCGAGGACACCGCGAGGATGCTCGCTCGCGTAGCGGCGCAGCGCCGTGAGCGCACCCTGACCATCGTTGCGACCGCGCTCGGAACGCACGCGCTCGATCGCTTGGATCTCGAGCGCGACCGAGCCCCTCGGTTCCGCGTTGTGCGCAGCCTGATCGTCGCGAGGCTGATCGTCGCGAGGCTGATCGTCGCGAGGCAATGCCGCGCTCTGACCCGAGCGCGCGGGTGCATCGCGACCGGCGGGTGTCTCGCCACGCGGCCACAGCATTGCGCCCGCAGCCAAGAGCGCGGCGCTGCCGAGGGCGAGCACTGCCAGCTTGGTTGCACTCGCGGCGCTGCTCCCGGCCGTGAGCCCGCCGGCTGCCGTGCTTTGCGCCTGTGCGGTGGGTTCCCCGGCCGAAGCTGCCGTCACCCCAAGCGCAGCGAGCAAGCGCGCGCTGCCATCGCGCGTGGGCTCTTCGAGCGCGCCGGCGCGCAAGAGAGCGCGCTGCTCTTCGCTGCCGTCACCGTCTAGCAATCGCCTGGGATCCTTCATCGCGGCCCCTGTCGCAATGCGCGGCTCGCGCGGCTCGCGCTTTCCTCCGACACCAGCCTGGCAAAATGCTCCCGCGCGCGGCGCAGACGCGACGCTACGGTTCCAAGGGGTGCCCCGACCAGCTCAGCGATTTGCGGAGAGCTCAAGCCCTCGAGCTCGAACAGAATGAACACCGTGCGCAAATCAAAAGGGAGCTGCTCGATGATGCGGTCGAGCCGCTCGCGTGCACGGCGCTGCTCCGACAGCTCGTCTGGACCCGGAAGCAATGACGCGCTGAGGTCGGTATCGGCGCTTGGTTCTTCGCGCGAGTGCTTGCGACGCAGCGACTGCGCGACCCGCAGCGCAGTGCCGAAGACAAACGAGCGTTCGCTGGCCG
>JAYUYY010000204.1:0-6874 GCA_043752225.1 Sandaracinaceae bacterium
ATGGCTGCCGCAAGGCGTCGCCACGCACGTGCTCGGCTTGCCGGGTGCGGATCAACCGGGAGCCGTCACGGTGCTCAACGGCGTCGCGCTCGCGGGTGGCACGACCATGCACATCAGCGCGGCCGATCCGACGACGCTGCAGACCGAGCTCGCGAAGATCATCGGCGAGAGCGTCACGACCAGCTTCCAGAGCTGCTCGATCGGCTTGCCGCGCGAGCCTCCAAACCCGGAGGACGTGGTTCTGGTCGTCGTCGAGGGCGGCACCGAGCAGTCGGTTGCGCGCGATCTCGGCACCGGCGGCGGTTGGACGATGCGCTCGAACAACACCGAGATCGTGCTGCAAGGCGAGCTCTGCAATCAGGCGCGCGCCGGCACGTACGACAAGATTTCGGTCGTGTTTGGCTGTGTGGATTTGCCTCCACTTCCTCCGCCCAAGCCCGAATAAAAACCGGTCGCCCGAACGCGCGTTTCGGCTCACTGCAAGCTCTTGGTTTCCAATCCGCAAGCGGCCCTTCGGCCCTTGTTTCTTGAATCCGCAAGCGGCCTTCGGCCCTTGCGGGCAGCACGAAGATCGCTAATCTGCGCGCCCATGACGAAGCGCGTTTACAACTTTAATGCCGGTCCCTCCACCATGCCGCTCGCCGCGCTCGAGCGCGCACAGGCCGAGCTGCTCGACTACCAGGGAACTGGCATGTCGATCATGGAGCACTCGCACCGCGCCAAGCACTACGAAGCGGTGCACGACGAGACGATCGCGCTGATCACCGAGCTGCTCGCGATCCCCGACACGCACCAAGTGCTGTTCATGACCGGCGGTGCGAGCACGCAGTTCGCGCTCTTGCCGATGAACCTGCGCAGCGACGAGCACGCGGGCGATTACATCATCACCGGCACGTGGGCCGAGAAGGCGTACCAAGAAGCCAAGATCGTCGGTAAGCCGAGCGTCGCGTGGGACGGCAAGAAGGGCGAGATCTGGGACAGTCTGCCCAAGCAGAGCGACCTCAAGCTCAGCGCGAACGCGCCGTACGTTCACTTCACGACCAACAACACGATCATGGGCACGCAGTTCTTCGAGTTCCCGACCACCGGCAACGTGCCGCTCGTCGCGGACATGTCGAGTGACATCATGTGGCGCCCGATCGACGTCTCGAAGTTCGGCATGATCTACGCCGGCGCGCAGAAGAACATGGGGCCTGCGGGCGTGACGATCGTGATCATCCGCAAGGACTTGATCGAGAAGGGTCGCAAGGACCTGCCGAAGATCTTTCGCTACTCCGAGTTCGCGAAGAACAACAGCCTTCAGAACACGATCCCGACCTTCCCCGTGTACATGATTCGCAACGTGATGGCCGTGGTGAAGGAAGAGGGCGGCCTGGCCGCGGTCGAGAAGAAGAACCGCAAGAAGGGCGAGATCCTGTACGCCGCGATCGACGGCTCCAACGGCTTCTACCGCTGCCCGGTCGAGAAGAGCGCGCGCTCGGTGATGAACGCGGTCTTCCGCCTGCCAAGCGAAGAGCTCGAAGAGAAGCTCGTGAAGGCGGCGAGCGCGGCGGGCATGGTCGGCCTCAAGGGTCACCGTTCGGTCGGCGGCATCCGCGCGTCGATGTACAACGCGCTCAGCGTCGAAGCCGTCGAGAAGCTCACCGAGCTGATGGCGACGTTCCAAAAGAGCAACAGCTAGTAGTAGGCTCGCACCCTGCAAGCGTCGATCTTCGGTCGGCGCCTGCGGGGGAACGTCAAGGGCGCAGTGCTGCGCGAGCTCGTGCTGTTTTGGGAACAGCACGATGATCGCGCCAAGGTCGAGCGTGCGCTGTCGCGCTCTATATGCTCGCGCAACGCGCTGCGTCCGCAATCATGCGGATGCACGCTGCACGTGCGAGCGCGTCGCGTGCATCTCGGACGGCGCCTCCCAGTGCGAGTGGCGCGTTCGGTGGACGGCTGAGTGAACCACCTCCCGTCTTGCCAAACCTTTGCGGGTGCCGAGAACAGCCTTGTTTGTTATTGGGAGCGCCTCGTCGCTCGCTTGGTTCTTGGAGGCTCTGGATGCGCACTTGGATTGCTCTTTCGATCGCCATGCTCTCGCTCTGCACGCTCAGCTCGCAGGCCGCTGCGCAGGACGACTACGACGACGATCGCGGGCGCTTCGACTCGCCCTACTTCGCGGCCAAGCTGCTGCTCAACTTCGGCGGCGAGGGCACGTTGGATGGCGGCCCGGTCCTCGGTGTGAATACGACCATCGAGGATGACCTCGAGCCCGCGTACGGGTTGGGGCTTGCGTACATGCATCCGGTGATTGAGATCCTCGCGCTCGGCGGTCAGCTCAGCGTTATCTCTTGGAACAGCGAGTCAGCCGCCGATGCGGATGTCGACCGCAACCTATTGGTCGACATCTCGTTCGTGCCGCAGCTCAACTTCGACATCGCGATCGTCGAGCTCTACGCGAGCGTGCCGGTTGGCTTCACGCTCGACTTCATCGGGGATGACACCGCCTTCAGTAACGGCGCCGCGAGCGCGAGCGTCGGAACGGGGATCGGCTACCACGTCGGGATCTTGATCGGCGCGCGCCTCGGGCTCACGCGGAGCTTCGGATTGCTCGGCGAAATCGGTTACATGGCTCACGGCTTCTCGCACGAGGTCGAGGGCATGGTGCTGGGCGCGACGGCGACCAACGACGTCGATGTGACCCTCGGTCAGCTCGTGCTCAACCTCGGCTTGTACTTCTGACCCTCTTTCCGCTACAGGAATCGCCGTGCGCTACACCATCCGTCACTCGTTTCCCATCAGCCCTGAAGCGTTCTGGACCAAGCTGTTCTTCGACCCTGAGTACAACCGCGCGCTCTTCGAAGGGCATCTGCAGTTCATGCTCTACAAGGTGCTGACGCTCGACACGCTTCCCGATGGCTCGGTGCATCGGCGCGTCGAGTGCGTGCCGAAGGTCGAGATGCCGGCGGCGGCGAAGAAGATCCTCGGTGAGACCGCGAGCTACGTCGAAGACGGCACCTACGACAAGGAGACCGGCCGCTTCACCGCGGACGTCTTGCCCAAGGTTGGCGGCGACACGATCAAGACGAAGGTGACGCTCTGGCTCGAGCCGCGCGGCGCGAACGAGGTCGATCGCATCGCGGAGGTCGACACCACGGTGAAGATCTTCGGCGTGGGCAAGGTGCTCGAGTCTTTCATCGAGAAGCAAACGCGCGCCAGCTACGATACGGCGGCCGAGTTCACGGTGCGCTGGATCGCAGACAAGGGCTTGTAGGTCACCGCCATGCATTTTGTTTTCGTGATGGACGCTGCCGAGGCCGTCCTTTGGGACAAGGACACCTCGTTTGCGCTGATGCTTTCAGCTCAAGGCCGTGGGCATCAGGTCGATCATTGTCTCGCTCGCGATCTCTACTTAGAGGGCGGGCGCGTCTTTGCATCGGTTCGGCCGGCTACGATGCAGCTGGTCGCCGCGCAACCGATCTTGCTCGGCGCGCGCCAGGACGTATGCCTGCACGAAGTGGATGCGATCTTCGTGCGCAAGGACCCACCATTCGACTCTGAGTATTTGTGGTGCACACAGATGCTCGAGCGCGTGCGCGGCGAGACCTTGGTGATGAACGACCCGCGCGGCCTGCGCGAGGCCAACGAGAAGCTCTACGCCTGCCACTTTCCCGAGCTGATGCCGCGCACGCTGGTCGCGAGCCAGCACGCGCGCATCCGCCAGTTCGTCGAGCAGGTCGGCGGTCGGGCGGTGATCAAGCCGCTCAGCGGTGCGCGCGGCGACGGCGTCTTCGTGCTCGCGTCCGAAGATCTGAACTTCAACGCGATCGTCGAGCACCAAACCGATCGCGGCCGGCAGGTCACGATGGTGCAAGAGTTTCTGCCGGCCGTGCACGAGGGCGACAAACGCGTCTTGGTGCTCGGTGGAGAGCCGCTCGGCGCGCTCTTGCGCGTGCCGGCGCAGGGCGATGTTCGAAGCAACCTCGCGGTCGGCGGCTCGGCGGTCCAGACGGGGATCACCGACAGCGACCGCAAGCTCGTGGAGAAGCTCAAGCCGAAGCTGCTCGCCGACGGGCTCTACTTCGTGGGTATCGACCTGATCGGCGGCAAGCTCACCGAGGTCAACGTCACGAGTCCCACGGGCATCCAGCAGATGTCGCGCATGGATGGCGTCGTCTACAGCGACCAGGTCATTGCTTGGGTCGAAGCTGCAGTCGAAAAACAACCCTCGCTACGAAGCGCGTGAAGACCGGCCATATTCGGCAGCTCAACTATCTACGGTACGAAGCCCTTGTGGCGAAAGTGTGCTAGCCAAGTGACGGGTGTCATACATTTGGGGGCGGGGAGCTGCATGTTTTTGGCCATGCAGCCCGGGACGGCAATGGCAACAATCAATAGCAGCAGCGCTGAAAGCGGAACGTCGGCAGTCGCGCAGGTTGAAGCGCGGGTCCGTGACGTCTTGCGCGCGCACGCACAGCTCCAAGGCGTAATCGACTCGCTGGCTGGAAGCACCAGCCTGTACGAGCACGGCATGACTTCGCGCGCGAGCGTCACCGTGATGCTTGCGCTCGAGGGTGAGTTTGAGATTGAGTTCCCCGACGCGATGCTGCGGCGCGACGTGTTCGAGAGTCTCGACGCGATCACGCGAGCGGTGTGCGAGTTGCTGGCAGGAAGGTAGCCGATGACACTAACTGGCGATCGCGTGAGTGGCTCATCGATCTGGAGCATCACACTGCCGCGCAGCCCGCTTGTGCAAACGCTGGAGCGCGTAGCGATGGATGTCGCGAGGCCGGCGGCGTACGACGTCGACAAGCAGGCGCGCTTCCCGAGCGAAACGGTCGCGGTGCTGCGCGACGTGAACGCGCTCGGCGCGGCCGTGCCGCAAGAGCTGGGCGGTGGCGGCTCGCCGCTGCTCGAGCTCGCGCGCATGTGCACGGCGCTTTCGCAGGGCTGTGCCGCGAGCGGCATGGTGCTAGCGATGCACCACATCCAAGTGCTGAGCTTGGCGCGTCACCACGGCGGCAATGGCGAGATCAAGCGCTACCTCGAGCGCGTGGTCGCCGAGCAACGCCTGATCGCGTCGGTGACGTCCGAGGTCGGGCCGAGCGGCGACATGCGCCAGAGCGTCGCTGCGGTGCAGTCGATCGGCGGCGGTGGCTACTCGCTCGAGAAGCACGCCACGACGATTTCATACGGCGCGCACGCCGACGATTTGCTGATCACCGCGCGCAAGAACGAAAGAACAGTGCCGAGCGATCAAGTGCTCGTGCTCGCGCAACGCGGGCAGTTCGAGTTGAGCGATGTCGGCACGTGGGACACGCTGGGCATGCGCGGAACGTGCAGTCCGGGCGCGACCGTGCGCGCTCGCGGTGAGAGCTGGCAGATCCTCGATACGCCGTTCGGGTACGTCGCGACGCTGACCATGGTGCCGGTCTCGCACGTGCTGTGGGGCGCGGTGTGGCTCGGCATCGCGAGCGACGCGATGAGCCGTGCGCAGGTGATGGTGCGCAAGAAGGCGCGTGCGAACCCGGGTGTCGTGCCGCGTGCCGCGCAGAAGTTGACCGAGGTCGCGGCGAAGCTTCAGATGATGAAGAACGAAGTGCATTCGCTGGCCGCGGAGCACGACGCGCTGCACGCCGCGAATGACGTGACGTGGCTCTCGAGCTTGCCGTTCGCGCTCAAGATCAACAACTTGAAGCTTTCGGCTTCGCGTTTGGTGGTCGAGATCACGCAAGACGCTCTGCAGATCTGCGGGATCGAAGCGTACAAGAACAACTCGCAGTTCAGCGTCGGGCGCAACCTGCGTGACGCGTGCTCGGCGGGGCTGATGATCCACAACGATCGCATCGTGCAGACGAACGAATCGCTGCTGCTCGTCCAGAAGGGCACTTGAGACGTGGAGCACGAGCTCGCGGCTAAGAAGGCTCTGTTCGAGAAGCTGCTCGAGCACAAGATTGTGCTCGCGAGCAGCGTCCCGGGCATCGTCGGGCGCGGTCCGATCATGCGCGAGCTGTGCACGCGGATCGAAGGCGCGATCGACGAGCTATGCGCGCAGGACAATCCGGAGCGCGTGTGGTTTCCGCCGGTGATGCCGCGCGAGATCGTGCGCCGCACGGGCTACCTCGAGAACTTTCCGCACCTGTGTGGCTCGGTGCATGCGTTCGCGGGTAGCGAGCGCGATCACGCGCCGCTGCTCGAGCGCGTCAAGGCGGGCGAAGACTGGGGCCCGACGTTTGCGCAGACCGACTTGGTGCTCGCGCCGGCGGCTTGTTATCCGCTCTATCCGACGCAAGCCGGCACGTTGCCTGCGGGCGGCAAGCTGTTCGATCTCACTGGCTTTTGTTTTAGGCACGAGCCTTCGGAAGATCCGGCGCGTCTGCAGTCGTTCGAGCTGCGCGAGAACGTGCGGATGGGCTCGCCCGAGGACGTTCGCGACTGGCGTGCGATGTGGATGGAGCGCGGGCAAAAGTTGCTGCGCGATCTGTCGATCGACGCGACGCTCGCCACTGCGTCTGATCCGTTCTTCGGCCGCGGCGGACGCCTGATGTCCGCGAACCAACAGCAGATGGAGCTGAAGTTCGAGCTGCTGGTGCCGATCTGGTCGGAGGCGAGCCCGACTGCGGTCGCGTCGTTCAACTACCACCAGGAGCACTTCGGGCACGTGTTCGGGATTCACGCGCACGACGGCAGCGAAGCGCATACCGCGTGTCTTGGCTTTGGCGTCGATCGCATGGCGATCGCGATGCTGCGCAAGCACGGGCTTGCGCCGAGCCAGTGGCCCAGCGAGGTCAGGCAGAAGCTGCGGATCGTATGACCAGCGTGTTCGAGCTTCGCTCGAGCGGGTACACGCCGCACGCGCTGCACACGCACGAGCGCAACTTTCGCGAGACTA
>JAYUYY010000205.1:0-2639 GCA_043752225.1 Sandaracinaceae bacterium
GTCACCTCGCGCAGCGTTGCCAAACGCTACGAGGTGCCGACACTGACGCTCGACGTCGCCGGCATCGAGAAGCGCGAGCTGCTCGCGCGCGCTGATCGCACTGCGCGCGCCGAAGATACGCGCGTCGTGCGCGTCGATGCGTCGTTTAGCGAAGAGATCCGCGAGATCTTGATCGCGTCGTCCGACGGCAAGCTGGTGCATGACGTGCAGCCGCTGATGCGCTTCGGCGTGCGCGTCATCGTCGAGCACGGCGGCAAGCGTCAGTCGGGCTCGTCGGGCGGCGGTGGCCGCTTCGGCATGGAGTATTTCGAGGGGCACACGCCGGAGTGGCACGCGAAGGAGGCCGTGCGTCAGGCCATCGCGATGCTCGATGCGCGCGAGGCGCCCGCCGGCGAGCTGCCAATCGTGCTGGCACCGGGTGACAGCGGCATCCTGCTGCACGAGGCCGTCGGTCACGGGCTCGAGGCCGACTTCAACCGCAAGAAGACGAGCAACTACTCGGACGCCGTCGGCACCAAGGTCGCGAGCGAGCTCTGCACCGTCGTCGACGACGCGACGCTCGCGTTCTCACGCGGCACGATCAACGTCGACGATGAAGGCAACGAGCCGACGAAGTCGACGCTCATCGAAGACGGCATCCTGCGCGGCTACATGCAGGACCGACACTCCGCTGGCTTCTTTCACACGACGCCCACCGGCAACGGCCGCCGTGAGTCGTTCCGCTCGCACCCGCTGCCGCGCATGACCAACACGCTGCTGCTCGCGGGCAAAGACGACCCCGAAGACATCATCCGCTCGGTCGAGCGCGGCATCTACGCGAAGAAGTTCGGCGGCGGCCAAGTGGAGATCTCCAACGGCGATTTCGTCTTCTCGCTGACCGAGAGCTACCTGATCGAGAACGGCAAGATCACGGCGCCGCTCAAGGACGTGAACCTGATCGGCAACGGCCCCGACGTGATGCGCAAAGTGGTGATGCTGGGCCACGACGTCGAGGTCTCCGACGGCATCTGGACCTGTGGAAAAGATGGGCAATCGGTGCCCGTCGGAGTCGGCTGTCCCACCATCAAGATTTCTGCCGTGACCGTCGGCGGATCGCAGATCGGTTAAGGCGAGAACAGCATGACAAAGCAATCCAACGAGCGTGTCGATGCGCTGCTCGCGCTCGGTGAGCGCATCGTCGAGAAGGCGCGCAAGGCGGGCGCTGACGTCGCCGAGTGCAGCGTGCGCCAGGGCGATCATCTCAGCGTGAAGGTGCGCATGGGCCAGCCGGAGCTGGTCGAAGAGGCTGGCTCGAAGGCCGTCGGCCTGCGCGTGATGCTCGGCCAGCAGGTCGCCGTCACGTACACCAGCGATCTCACCGAGCAGGGCATTCAGCGCTTCATCGAAGACGCGATGGAACTCGCCAAGCTGTCGCAGCCCGATCCATTCGCCGGCGCGCCCGAGCCCGCGCTGCTCTCGACGCGCGAGCAGCACGCCGATCTCGATCTCTTCGACCCGGAGATGAGCGCGCTTGGTGCCGCCGAAGCGCTGCGTCGCGCGAAGGACGGCGAGGCCGCGGCGTTCGCCGTCGACAAGCGGCTCACCAACAGCGAGGGCGGCTCGTTCACGCGCGCAGCGGGCTCGAGCGCGCTCGTGACCTCGGGCGGCTTCCGTGGCGGCGGTGAGGGCACGTACGCGTCGATCGTCGTCTCGCCCGTCGCCGAAGAGCCGGCCGTCGGCGATCAGGCGGGCAAAAAGCGCAGCGGCCATCACTGGGCCGCGCATCGCAAGTTGCGCGAGCTGCTCGATGCGGGCGAGGTCGGACGCGAAGCGGCGCGGCGCACGCTGGCGAAGCTCGGCGCGCGCAAGGTCGACACGCAAGAGGTCGCGGTCATCTTCGATCAAGACGCGGCGCGCTCGATGCTTGGGCTGATCGCAGGCGCCGTGAATGGCAGCTCGGTGTGGCGCAAGTCGAGCTATCTGGTGGAGCGCGAGGGCACGCGCGTCGCCTCTGATCTCGTCACGATCATCGACGATCCGCTTCTCGTCGGCGGGCCCGGCTCACGGCCATTCGACGGCGAGGGGCTGCTCTCGCGTCGCAACGTGATCATCGAGAAGGGCATTCTGAAGTCGTACCTGCTCGACACGTACAGCGCGAAGAAGCTCGGCAAGCAGAGCACCTCGAGCGCATCGCGCGGCTCGTCGGGCGGCGTCGGGCCGAGCACGACGAACTTCGTCCTGCAGCCGGGCACGATGAGCGCCGAGGAGCTGGTGCGCTCCACCGACCGCGCGCTCTACGTCACCGACATGATGGGCTTCGGCTTCAACGCCGTGACCGGCGACTTCTCACGCGGCGCGAGCGGCTTCTGGATCGAGAAGGGAGAGAAGGTCTTCCCGGTGAGCGAGGTGACCATCTCGCTCAACGTCGACCAGATCTTCCAGCGCATCGACGCCATCGCGAGCGATCTCGACATGCGCACGTCCATCGCGTCGCCGACGTTCCGCGTCAGCGCGATGACCCTCGCCGGCAAGTAGGCGAGGGCGCACGTGGCGGAGCGTGACGAGCGCGAATCGCCGCGTCTACGCGACAAGCGCGAGCAGCGGCTGCCGCCGGACAAGCGTGAACTCCGACTTCCGCTGGTGGACCGCTGGCCTAGCGC
>JAYUYY010000206.1:0-6855 GCA_043752225.1 Sandaracinaceae bacterium
CGGTACCGCTGAACATGCTCATCAAACCCGTGCTCGAGCCACCAAAGCTCGCGATGTCGAGATCGCAGGTGGAGGCGAGCCGCTCGAGCTCCGCAAACACTCGTGCGGCGGCGTTGCGATCGAACGCTGCGATCGGATTGCTCGAGACCTCATCGAGATGCGCTTCGTCGATACAGCCCTGCTGCATCACGTCTTCGCACGTCGCGCGATCGCGTCCCGGCGCATCGCAGCAGACCGCTTCGCCCGCGCACTGGATCTGCGAGAGCCGCATGCAGACCTGACCGACTTGCACTTCGTTGCGATCGGGCGCGCTGCCCGCATCGAAGATCCGATCGGTCATCGGTATGACACCGGTCCCGCCCTCACCCGCTGGCATGTCGGTGCCCGCACCACCGGTATCACCGACGCCTGCCGTCATCGGCATCACGCCCGCGGTCGGCTGCATGACGGCGCCACCCGTGCCACCCGATGGAATGCTGCCCGCGATTCCGCCTGTTACAGCCGGCCGATCACGCGGCGCGTCTCCCCCACATCCGAGCACCAGCATCGCGAAGAGCACGCTCGCTGCGAAACCGCCGACGAAGAAACGCTCGCGTTTAGCCGGCTCCAACTGCAATTGCATGAAGAGGAGACTCGCACGTACGCGCTTGTGACGCCCGTTTCAGTGATACCGCCAAGCCGCGCTCGTGATCGAGAGGAGCAGCGAGCAACACTCGTGCTCAACGACTTGATCTTAATCTCGCGATTTCGCACGGCGACAGAACGGCTTCGGTGTTCCCCGCACCCGCAACTTCGCTCAAGATCCCGGTGACTTTGACGCGGGCGAGCTGAACCCACTCGTGGGCTCGTGCGTCGCACGTCCTCATGAGGGATCGATGAAACGACTTTCGAGCGCTTGCTTTGCCGCCTGTCTGGTTATTGGGCTCACCCTCGCAACGGTCACCACCCTCGCGTTTCCGACCGCGAGCCAAGCCCAAGCCCCCGTCGACATCCCCGCCCCGCTCGAGCCGTTCAAGGATTGGGTGCTGCGCGGCGACACGAATGCGCTCTGCCCGATGCGCGAGTCCGGCTCACACTGCGAATGGCCCGGCACGCTCCAGCTCGAGCTCGATGCCACCGGCGGTAGGTTTACGCAGCGCGTTTGGATCGACGCCTTCGAGTCGTACTTTCATATCCCCGGCGCGATCGGACGCTGGCCATTCGCCGTGCGCGTCAATGGGCGCGAGGCGCCGGTGATCGATCTCGGCGGGCCTGCGGTTCGGCTCGTGCGCGGCGTCTCCACGATCGAAGGACGCTTCGAATGGAGCGCCCTCCCGCAACGCGTCGAGGTCGCGCGTACGACCGCCTTGGTCGAGCTGCGCGTGCTCGGCGAGCCGGTGCCTTTTCCGAAGCGGGACGAGAATGGCCAATTGTGGCTAAACGGCTCGCTCGAAGGCGATACCGAGAGTGAGCAGCTCGCGCTGAGTGTCTCGCGCAAGATCGAAGACGGCGTGCCGATGCTGATCACGACGCGCATTCAGCTGCGCGTCGCGGGCCGCGCGCGCGAGATCAACTTGGGCCGCGTGCTCTTGCCCGGCACGATCCCGCTCTCGCTGACCAGCGAGCTGCCGGCCCGCCTCGAAGAAGGCGGCGAGCTGCGCGTGCAAGCGCGCGCGGGCACGTACCGCGTCGAAGCGACGGCGCGGCGCCTTACATCCCAAGACGGCTCGCCGGACAAGCTCGCGTACCAACGGCCGAATGCGACGTGGCCCGAAGGTGAGACCTGGGTCTGGCAAGCCCACGAAGCGCTGCGCCAAGTCGAGCTGTCCGGTGCACCCGCGGTCGATGCTTCGCGCACCGAGATCGATGGCGACTGGCACGGCATGCCGACGTTCCTGCTGCGCGACGGAGTCTCGCTCACGCTCAACACCGTGCGCCGCGGCGAGCCCACTCCGCCGCCCAATCGGCTCGCGTTGCAGCGCGAGCTGTGGCTGGACCTCGACGGCGATCACTTCACCGTGCGCGATCAGCTGCACGCCGAGATGCACAAAGACTTTCGCCTCGACCTCGTCGCCGGCGAGCTCGGGCACGTCGCGGTCGACGGCGAGGATCTGCTGATCACCAAGAACGGTAAGTACTCGGGCGTCGAGCTGCGCAAGGCCGAGCAAGGGATCACCGCCGAGTGGCGCACTAAAGCCGGCGGCAGCCTTGCAGCGGTCGGTTGGTCGGAAGACGTCCAATCGCTCTCGACCACGCTGCATCTCGCGCCGGGCTACAGCCTGTTCGCGGCCAAAGGCGTCGACACCGTGAGTCACAGCTGGCTGCAGGATTGGGATCTGTATGATTTCTTCTTCGTGCTGATCATCGCGATCGCCGCGCTGCGCTTGATCGGCAAGCGCGCTGCGCTGCTCGCGCTCGTCACGCTCGTGCTCTGCCATCAAGAAGCCGATGCGCCGGGCGCGGTCTGGCTCGCGTTGCTGGCGTGGGTCGCGCTCTTGCGCGTGTTGCCCTCGGGCGCGTTCCGCAACATCGCGCGCTTTGGTTATGCGCTGACCGCGCTGACGCTTGCGCTGGTCGCGTTGCCGTTCGTCGCACAGCAAGCGCGCTTCGCGCTCTATCCACAGCTCGACGAGCGCGGCGGAGGCGCCTTTGATTTTTCGCGAGGCGTGAAGGATGAGGAAGCCTCGATGCCGATGCCTGTAGCTGCGCCCATGCCGGCCTCGGCGCCGGCTCGAAAGCCGGCTTACGGTGGCGATGGAAAGGAAGCCGCCGATGAGGCTGAGCGCGCGCTGATCGAGCAAGCGGGTTCGGGAACCGCAGGCGGCGGCATGGCCGATACGCTCGCAGGCGCTCGCGGCAGCAATACCTTCAACTACAAGAGCGGTGCGCTCAGCAAGAGCGCGTTGATGCAAGATCCCGAAGCCTCGGTGCAAACCGGACCAGGCGTTCCGTCGTGGCAATGGCGCGACTGGCAGCTCAGCTGGTCGGGTCCGGTCGATAAGGATCACTCGGTCGAGCTGTACTTGGTGACGCCGACGATGCAGCGCGTGCTCGCGGTGTTGCGCGTGCTGACGTTGTTCGGGCTCGCGTTCCTGGTGCTCGCAGCAGCTAGCATCAGCCGCGACAAACCTGAGAGCTTGCGCCCGCGCCCGATGACCCCCACCGCAAGCGTAGCGGGCGTATTGATCGCGTTGCTCGCGAGCTTCGGAAGCGCGAGCACGGCGCGCGCCGACATCCCGCCGCAAGACATGCTCGAGGAGCTGCACCGCCGCCTCGTCGAACGTCCGGCCTGCGCGCCGAATTGCGTTTCACTCGACCAGCTCGACGTGAACGTCGCGAACGGCACGTTGACACTCACGCTGCGCGTGCACGCGCTCGACATCACGACGATCGCGTTGCCGGGACCTGCAGCGAGCTGGCTGCCCGCGAGCGTCGCGCTCGATCGCGTCAGCGGCGCGCCGACCGCGAGGCTCGACGACGGCTTCTTGCACGTGCGCGTCACGCCCGGCGTGCATGTGATCGAAGCCAAGGGCCCATTGCCCGAGACCGACACGCTCACGCTCGCCGTCACCGATGTCCCGCACCGCGGTCGCGTGCAGGCCGAAGGTTACAAAGTCGATGGCGTGCGCGAAGACGGTCAGGTCGAAGGCACGCTCCAGATCAGCCGCTTGCTCAAGAACGAAGATGACGTTGTGCTCGAGCGCGCTGCGTTGCCGCCGTTCTTGCAGCTCACGCGCCGCTTCGAGCTCGGCCCGACCTGGACCGTGCACAACACGCTCGATCGCGTGAGCCCCACCGGCACACCGGTTCGCGTGACCATCCCGCTGTTGCCTGGCGAATCGGTGATGGACGCTGCGGTCGAGGTCGCGAACGGCGAGCTGCAAGCCTCGCTCGGCCGCGATGGCTCGCAGCTGGTGTGGACCTCCACGCTCAAGCCGAGCGATCGGATCACGCTCAACGCCGCGAAGAACAAACCGTTTACGGAGCGCTGGATGGTCGCGTGCGGGCCGATCTGGCACTGCGAGCATGAAGGCATCGCACCGATTCAGCGCATCGAAGACGGCGTGTGGCGGCCGAGCTTCTGGCCCTGGCCCGGTGAGACGCTCAACGTGCGCGTGACCCGTCCCGAGAGCGCCGGTGGCCAATCCATGACGATCGATTCGGTGAAGCTCGATGTGACGCCCGGCGTGCGCATGCAGAGCGCGACGCTCGATCTGTCGATGCGTACGAGCCGCGGCGGTAGCCCCGCGGTCGAGCTGCCGAAGGGCGCGCGTGTGCAGGTGCTCCAGGTTAACGGTGAGTCAAGGCCGATCCGGATCGACCGCGACAAGCTCACGTTCACGCTCGGCCAAGGCGCGCAGAACGTTCACATCGAATGGCAAGCCGCGATCGGCATGAGCGCTGCGCAAGCGATGCCGCGCGTCGTGCTCGATCGCCCTGCCACCAACGTGAGCCTCACGATGCGCGTGCCCGAGGATCGCTGGTTGCTCTGGGCAACCGGTCCGGCATGGGGCCCCGCGGTGCTGTTCTGGGGCTACTTCGCGCTGGTGCTCGTCGTCGCGATCGCGCTCGGTCGCACGCGCAACACGTCCTTCCGAACGCCGCTGCGCGGTTGGGAATGGCTCTTGCTCGGCATCGGGCTCACGCAGATCGAAGCCGTGGCGGCGCTGTGCGTGGTGCTCTGGTTCTTCGCGATGGCCTACCGCGGTCGCATGCCCGAGCAAAAGCGCTGGCCTCACAACTTGCTTCAGCTGTTCTTGATCGGCTTCACGCTGGCCGCGTTGTCCGCGCTCTACGCCGCGGTGCACAGCGGCCTCGTGGTGCAGCCCGAGATGCAGATCGCCGGTGCAGGCAGCAATGGCTCGGTGCTCAACTGGTACGTCGATCGCGTGACCCACGCCTTGCCGAGCGCGAGCATTTTGAGCGCACCGCTCTGGGTGTTCCGCCTGCTGATGCTGATTTGGTCGCTGTGGCTCGCCGCGAGCATCGTGCGCTGGCTGCCGTGGGCGTTCGGCAACTTCAAAGAAGGCGGCCTCTGGAAGCGCGCCCCGATCAAGGCTGTGCCAGCCTGGGCTCAAGTCCCGCCCGCGCCCACGCCCGTCACTCCGCCCGAGCCTGCGGCGCCCGCTTCGAACGAGCCGCCTACAACCAGGAGTTAGTGCTCGCTGACAGGTGTTTCCGCCGGCAACAGCGCAGCGATCATCGTCGCGAGCGTGGCCGGATCGGTCGGCTTTGCGAGGTGCTCGTCGTAGCCCGCGTCGAGCGCTCGCTTGCGCTCCTCGGGGCGCGCATACGCGGTCAGCGCGATCGCCGAAACCGAATGCTGCGGCGCAGCCAGCCGGCGCACGGATTGGATCAACGTATAGCCATCCTCATCCGGCATCCCGATGTCGCTGACGAGCACGTGCGGCCGATGCGAAGCAAGCGCCTCGAGCGCCGCGCGTGCGGTCGGTACCGTGTGCACCAGCGCGCCGTACGCGGTGAGCGCTTCTTTGAGCATCTCGCGCGCGTCCTTCTCATCGTCGACCACCAACACGCGCACGCCCCGTAGCGAAATCATGATGCCGTTGCCTGGAGTCGGGAGACGCCGGCTACCGGTCGAGCGCTCGGCTCGATCGAACGCATCGTTGCCCGGAAAGAGCGCGCGAATCGGCAACGTGACCGTAAACGTCGAGCCTTGATCCGGGCCGGCGCTCTCAGCCCGCGCCACGCCGCCGTGCAGCTCGACCAGGTGCCGCACGATCGCCAGGCCCAGACCGAGACCGCCCTGCGTGCGTGTCGTCGTGCTGTCGGCTTGCCTAAAGCGCTCGAACACGTGCGGCAGAAACGCTTCCGAGATGCCCTTCCCCGTGTCCTTCACGATCACCGAGACCGAGCCGTTGTCGCGCTCGATCTGCACGACGACTCGGCCGCCGCGCGGCGTGAACTTGATCGCGTTCGACAACAGGTTCCAGACGATCTGCCGCAAGCGCTCCGCATCGCCGACGATGATGTGCGGATCCTGCGAGAGATCGAGCTCGACCTCGATCTCTTTGGCGTGCGCGGTCGCGCGCACGACGTCGAGCGCGTCCGCGATCACCGCCGTCAAGCTGACAGGCCGCGGATCGATCACGAGCTTGCCGGTCACGATGCGCGATACGTCGAGAATGTCTTCGATGATCTTGGTCTGCGCGCGCGCGTTGCGCTCGATGACGTCCAAGCCCTTGGCGAGCGTCGCCGGCTCGCCGCGCCGTTCGCTGCGAAGGATGTGCGACCAACCGAGGATCGCCGACATCGGCGTGCGCAGCTCGTGCGACACCACGGCGAGGAACTCGTCCTTCATCCGGCTCGCGCCTTCCGCTTCGGCACGCGCGATCTCGGCTTCGGCGAACAGCCGCGCGATCTCGGCCTCGGCGACCTTGCGGGTCACGGCCTGCGCCACTTGGGTCGCGACGCTGCGCGCCATCGCCAGCTCGCTGTCGGAGAACACGCGCGGCTTGTCCGAATAGATCATGAACTTGCCGAGCAAACGCTGCTGGTGAAACACCGGCAAGAACACCAAAGCCGCGATCGCCTCCTCGCGAAACAACGGCAAGTAGCTCTCGAGCGAGGAATCCTGCTCGACGTCCGCGACGGCGATCGCACTGGCATTCGTGGTGTCGCGCGACCACGGAGAATGCCCTTCGACGGCTTGCCGATACTTCTCCGACAGCCCGTGCGACGCCTTGAAGCGCATCACGTCGTCCGGATCGAACAGCAAAATAGAAGTGCGGTCGACCTCGAGAGCCAGCTCGAGCGACGTCAACGCGAGCTCATAGACCTCATCCAGCGTGGCCGCACGACTGACGGCGTCGACCAGCTCGTACAGCAGCGCGATCTCGCTGCGCGCACGCGTCT
>JAYUYY010000207.1:0-2627 GCA_043752225.1 Sandaracinaceae bacterium
GCTCTTCGAGCTGCGTCGGGCAAATCCCGAATACGTTTACAGGTGAGGGGCTCGAGTTCGCGCGCTCGGTGATCGAAGACTACAAAGCCGCGCCCGCGCCGTTCAACGCCGACGCCGATACGCGCTACGTCAACATCTTGATTAGCGACGGTCAGACCTCGGATGGATCGCGCGACGTGCAAGCGCCGCTCGCAGCGATGGCGAGCAGCGGCATCGATACGTATGTGATCGGCTTCGGCAGCGCGGCGGATCTCGATGAGGCGCAGCTCGATCAATACGCCGCGTGGGGGCAGACCGGCAGCGCGATCGTGGTCGATCCCGCGATGGCCGGCGGCTCGACGGCGCTCGCCGACGCGATCGAAAACGTCGTGCGCGACATCGGCGTCGATGCGTGTTGCGTGCTCAACGAGTGCGCGACGCAAGCCGAGCCTGCGGACCCGAGCGCGGTGTGTGGAGACGGCCGCGTCGAAGGCGAAGAGGTTTGCGACGACGGCGCGGACAACGCGAGCTATGGGCGTTGCGGTGGACGTTGCGATGGACCGCATTTGTTTTGCGGCGATGGACGGATCGACGCGCCGGAAACCTGCGACGACGGCAACGCGATCGACGAGGACGGCTGCGCCGAATGCGCGCTCGATGCCGACGATGATGCGGGTGTCATGGTGCCCAATAGCGGTGGCAGCGGCGGTGTTGGAGCGAACGCGGGCGCGATGTCGCCGCCGATTCACCAGCCGGGCGCGTCGGGCGTGGGTGGCGGTGGAGTCGTGCGCGAAGACGCCGGAGCTGACCACGACGCAGGGATCGAGCCCGCGCGCGAGTCGGGCTGCAGCTGCGCGGTGCCCGGCGGGACGCGAGCGATCAACCGATCGCGCGGTGGCGTCGGCTGGCTCGCCTTGCTCGCGCTGTGCGCTACCCGGCTAGCGGCAAACCGCGTGCGCCGTGCCCGGCTGGCTCGCTAGGCTCAAGAGCGCGCGGCATTCGTCGTCGTTGTCGCAGCCGACGAACACGCACTGGTTGTCTTCGCAGACCTGAAAGCGGTTCTCTTCGCTCGCGCAATCCGCGTCGTTGTCGCACGGCACGCTGCACTCGCCTTCGATGCAGATCGCGAGCGAGTTGCCGGTGCTGAACACGCACTCGCGATCGCTCTGGCAGCCGACCTCGACGCAGACGCTCTCTTCGCAGGCTTGGAACAGCGGGCAGTTCTCGTCGATCGCGCACGGGGCCATGCACACGCCCGCTACGCATTGCGTGCCGGCGCCCGGGCAGCTGCTGTCTTCGTTGCACTGACGGCAGCGCGATTCGACGCAGTACGGCGTTTGCTCGGAGCTGCATTCGGCGTCGGAGGAGCAACCGGGCGCTGCGGCCATGCACACCTCATCAATGCACTCTTCGTTGCATTCACACAGGCTGTGAAAGGTGTTGCAGAAGATCGGATCGGTCTCGCAGTTCTCTCGATACGCGTCGCAGTTTTCGTTCGCCACGAAGGCGGCGCAGCAATCGGCCGCCTCTGCGCATTCGACGCGGTGACAATCCTTAGTGGTGTGCGCGAGCGTGAGCGTGACCTCGCGGCAAGCATTCGTGACGCACGCGAGCTCGGGCGCGCAATCGTTCTTGGCTTGGCAGCTCTCACCGCGGCCGCCGTAGCGATTGTCGGGATCGCTGCCGAGCATCGCCTGCTCGCAGCGATTCGCGGTGCACACGAAGCCGCTGCGGCAGTCGCTGCGCGCCATGCAATCGCCGCCTTCGCCGCTCTGCGCGGGCGCTGCTGCGTCCGGCGCGTCGCTGCACACCTCGCTCAGGCACATCAAGCCATCGGCGCAATCCGCGCGGCGCGTGCACGACTCGCCCATGCCACCGCGTGCGAGCTCGTCCTCGCTCTTGCATGCCAGAAGCATCACCCAGCAGGTAAGCGCAACGGATAGGAAGCTCGGAGGTCGCAACATGGCCGCGGACGCTAGCGTTTCCGCTGGCGTGGGCAAAGACCGCTCCGCGATTCGGTGTAGGGTCTAGCCGATGCTGCATGCCCGACCGTTGCTGAGCGCGTGCGCAATGCTTCTCGCCAACCTCTATGCATGCGGCGCACAAGAGTGCGAGGGCGCTGCGTGCGCTGAAAACGGTGGCACCTCGGGTGCTGGCGGTACCACGGTCACCTCTCAGTATGGGGACGGTGGCGTGCCGGTGATCACCGAAGACGACGCTTGCGCGATGCAGGTGGCGCGGGCCGAGCGCGGGCCGAGCAGGCCGCTCGATCTGATCTTCGTGATCGACAACTCCGCGAGCATGACTGATGAAATTGCAGCGGTTCGCGACAACATCAACACGAACTTCGCGGCGCTGATCCAGCAGAGCGGCGCGGACTTTCGCGTGATCATGCTCTCGCACTTCGGTCCGACGGGTACCGACGTGTGCATCGAGCCGCCGCTTGCAGGCGCGTCTTGCAGCGAAGGTCTCGCCAGCACGAATGGGCCGACGTTCTTTCACTACAACGTGACGATCGACAGCGTGAACCCGCTCTGCAAGCTGCTCGAGACCTTCGATGCGCCGGATGCCGAAGGCCGCGCGCCGAATGGTTGGCAGGCATTTCTGCGCCCCGACGCGCAGAAAGCGTTCGTGTTGATCACCGACGA
>JAYUYY010000208.1:0-2623 GCA_043752225.1 Sandaracinaceae bacterium
AATTCAAGGCAATCGCGCGCGGGGCTGCGGTCCGCAATCGCCTTCGCTTATCCTAATCGGCCTGCGCGATCGATGACGGTAAACCAACTCCTCTACGTCCTGTCGCGCCCCGAAGTAAAGCAGCTCGCGCTGCAAGTCGGCGAGCCGCCACGCGCGGTGATCAACGATTCGTATCGCCGCCTCACGTCGAAGCCGCTGACGGAGGACGAGCTGATCGCGCTGCTCGGTGCGATGAGCGGGCGCGAGCATCTCTTGGGATTGACCGATGGCGTGAGCTGGAAGCACGAAGCGGGCGTGGGCACCGTGCGCGTGCGCGCCGGCTATGACGGAACGGTGCTCAAGGCTTCGGTGAAGCTGATCGCCGCCGCTGCCGCCGTGGAGGATGCGCTGCCGCCACCTCGAGCGCGATCGAAGCGGCCGCCTCCATTGGAAGAGCGCATGCGCGAAGCGGAGGAGCGCATTCGCGAAGCCGCACCGTCCGTTCCACCGCCGCGCGCCTCGAAGCGGCCACCTGCGACGAATGCACCTGCGGCCCGGCGAAGCAAAGCGCCCCCTGCGCCCGATGCCCCCGCTCCTGCAGCTCCAACCCGGCGGAGCAAAGCGCCGCCTGCATTTGCGCCGATCGCGTCGATGCAGCCGCCTGCGGCGTTTACACCCGAGCCGTTCGACATGGTGAACAACACGCCCGTCGGCGTGCCGATCATGTCGCTCGCGGATGCGTTCAACTTCGAACCGACCGATCGAGCTTGGAGCGCGCCGCGACCGACGGTCGACGCCGCAGCGGCGCCCGTGTTGCCCAAGTTCGCAGGTGACGCGCTCGACGACTTGTTCGGTAAGGCTCGCGAGCTCCGCGCGACCGACTTGCACGTGCTCGCGGATCGTCCGCCGATGCTGCGCGTCGCGGGTGATCTCGTGCAGCTGAGCTACGTGTTCACCGCCGCGCAAACCGAACAGCTGATCCTCCCGCGCGTCCCCGAAGGCATGCGCGCGGTGCTCGATCGCGACGGCTCGTGCGACTTTGCGCTGGTCCACTCCGCGTACGGACGCTTTCGCGCCAACGTCTCGCGCCAGCGCACCGGCCTCAAGCTCACGGCGCGTCCGATCGGCGATCGCATCCCGACCTTGGCCGAGCTTGGCCTACCCGAATCGATCGCGCGCGCGACCGATCATCACCAAGGCCTGATCGTGATCACCGGTCCGACGGGCCACGGCAAGACCACGACGCTCAACGCGCTCGTGGGCATCATCAATCGCGAGCGGCGGCAACACGTCATCACGGTCGAAGATCCGGTCGAGTACGTGCACCCGACTGCGAAAGCGGTGATCTCGCAGCGCGAGGTGGGTACGCATACCAAGTCGTTTGCGGCTGCGCTGAAAGGCTCGCTGCGCGAAGACCCCGACGTGATCGTGGTCGGCGAGCTGCGCGACACAGAGACCGTGCGCATGGCGATCTCCGCGAGCGAAACCGGTCACTTGGTGATCACAACCATGAACACGCCGAGCGCGGCCAAGGCGATCGAACGGCTGATCGATCTCTTTCCGCCCGGCGATCAACCTCAAGTGCGCATGACGCTCGCGGGAGGTCTAAGGCTGATCGTCTCGCAGCGCCTCTTGCCCAATATCGAGGGCACGGGCCTGTGCGTTGCGGCGGAGGTTTTGCCGGGCAACTTGCCGCTCTGGAACTTGATCCGTGAGAACCGCACCTATCAGATCGCGAGCTTGCAACAGCGCGGCAAGAGTCTGGGCATCATCCGCATGGACGAATCGCTCGCTCAGCTGGTGAGGTCTGGCCGCACCACGATGGCGCTCGCGAAGCCTTTGGCGGAGGCGCCGGAGCACTTCGAAGCGATGGTGGCGGGCCGGCCGATCATCGCCCGACCGGTGGATCTTCCGCCGAGCGTCACGGCCGTCCGTGCTCAAGCGGTCAAGGCTGCGGCGGGTGCGATGGCCGCGGGCAACACCAAGAAGGCAGCCGACCTCGGCAAGTCCTTGGTGTCGCGCGCGGGCAAGCTCTTTGGCCATGATTCGTGAGCAGGTGACCCGTGCCTAAGATCGATGTGCTGTTCGATAGGTTGCTCGACAAAAAAGGCAGCGACTTGCACCTCGGTGTCGGGCTGCCGCCGCTCGGGCGCATCCGCGGAGAGCTGGTAGAGCTGCGCGCGAGCATGGTGACGCGCGCCGAGATGGAAGAGCTGTTGTTCGAGATCACGACCGAGCAGCAGCAGCACCAGATCGAAAACGAGTGGGACTTGGACTTCGCCTATCAGTACGGCGATCGCGCCCGCTTTCGCGCCAACTACTTTCGCAAGCAAACCGGGCTGGCCGCGGTGTTCCGCACTATTCCGAGCAAAGTGCTTACGCTCGCGGACCTGCAAACACCAGAGGTCGTCCAGACGCTGGCGGAGAAGCGCGCGGGCCTCGTACTGGTGACCGGGCCGACCGGCTCAGGCAAGAGCACGACGCTCGCCGGCATGATCAACCACATCAATCAAACCCGGCCCTGTCACATCCTGACGATCGAAGATCCGGTGGAGTTCGTGCACGAGCCGCGCTGCGCGCAGGTCACCCACTAAGAGATCGGCACGCACGCATCGAGCTTCGCGGTGGCAATTCGTTCCGCCGG
>JAYUYY010000209.1:0-16120 GCA_043752225.1 Sandaracinaceae bacterium
TCCTTTTGGGTTACGGCGTACTGCTCGGGGCTGAGCGTTTGCTTGAGCTCGCCTTCACTCGGCTTCTTCCAGGAACGATCGGGCATGGTCGCTCTCCTATGCGAGGCGTCTTGGGGGGAGTCTGCTTCGGCCCGTGCCGCCCCGGAAGGGGCGCACGCGACGATCACATGCGCGAGCAACGTGAGCACGGCAAGGGTGGGCTTAGGTGCTCGGCGCATGTCGGATCCTTCGGTGTCGGTGATCGTTGCGGCAAAGCTGACGTACGGCCTCAGCCGCAGGCCTGCCGTGTGATACGCCACAGCGCGGGCGGCGTTTCGGTGGCAGTAGCTGAGCAGCGAGCGCGGCTTCGTGCCGCTCTGAGCGACGCGTGATAATCTGCGAGGCTTTCTTACAGCCGAATGAGCTCCTTCCATATGCATGACTTGAAGCGTTTTGCCTTCGCCATCGCGTGTAGCTTCGGAGTGCTCACCGCTAGCGGCTGCGAGGTCAGCCGCTTGCCCGAGCTCGGGCGCGATGGCGGCGATGACCACAACGGCCAAGCCGGGATCGCGATAGTGCCGATGGGCGGCGGAGTCGGCGGCTTTGCGGGCATGACCGCAGGCACGTCAGGCATCTCCGGCGGCATGGCGGGATTCGGCGGACCGAACCTGTGCGCGATGAACCACGGCGGCTGCAGCCCGCTCGTAACCTGCACCGCGGTCGATGGCGAAGCACAGTGCGGCGAATGCCCTGAGCACACGACCGATGTAAACGGCGACGGCACGCAGTGCCCGGACACGGATGAGTGCGCGACCGGCGAAAACGAGTGCGACACCGATCCGCCTGCGATCTGCACGAACCAGCCGTTCACGTACTTGTGCCAATGCCCGATGGGCTTTCACGACTCGTCGACCAGCGGCCGTAACTGCGAGCCGGACAACCCGATGATGCCGATGGGCGGATCGGGCGGCATGAGCGGCGGCGCAAGCGGTGCGGGCGGCATGAGCGGCGGTGCAAGCGGTGCGAGCGGCGCAAGCGGCGCGAGCGGAACCAACGGCGGGCCGGTCAACGAATGCATGACCGAGACCGACGAATGCGACACCGATCCGGTCGCTACCTGTACCGATACGCCGACGAGCTACACGTGTGCGTGTCCGGCAGGCTACGAAGATCTCACCACCGGCGGTCGCACCTGCGGCGACATCGACGAGTGCACACGCAACACGGACCAGTGCGACACGAGCCCGGCGGCGCTCTGCCACGACAACGACGGCAGCTACACGTGCTCGTGCCCCGCCGGCTTTCAGGACCTCACGACCGACGGCCGCAACTGTGTGCAGATCAACGAGTGCACGCTCGGCACGGACACTTGTGACAGCGATCCCGACGCGTGCGTCGACGGGCTCGCTTCGTACACGTGCGAGTGCCCCGCGGGTTTCACAGACGTGAACGGCAACGGCTCGGACTGCAGCGATCAGAACGAGTGCACGGCGAACACGGACGTCTGCGACGACGACCCGATCGCGACCTGCGCGAACGACAACGGCACCTACACGTGCACGTGCCCCGGCGACACGATCGACGTGCTCGGTGACGGCAGCGCGTGCACGACGCCGGAGAAGCTCGTCGCGCTCGGCACCGGCCACACCTGCGCGATCCTGCAGGGCGGCACCGTGAAGTGCTGGGGTCAGAGTTTCTATGGAGAGCTCGGCCTCGGCATCCGCGTCTCGCGCGGCAACGTGGCGGGCCAGACCGGCGATGGGCTGGTCGCGACCGACCTGGGCGGGCGCGTCGTGCAGCTCGCGGGCGGCTGCAATCACACCTGCGCGCTGATGGAGAACGGCGACGTGAAATGCTGGGGCCGCAACCAGTTCGGTCAGCTCGGCCAAGGCGACACGGACAACCGCGGCGAAGGTCGGCGGCCGTGTGTCGCGGGCTCGAGCGCGTCGTGCGTGTGCGACGTGCCGGGCTGTATGGATCCCACCGAGCCGATCCCCGCCGGCATGACGGAGATGGGCGACTACCTCGATCCGGTTCCGCTCGGCACCGCCGCGGTCAGCGTCACCGCGGGTTGCGAGTACAGCTGCGCGCTGCTCGTGGGTGGCGGCGTCAAGTGCTGGGGCGGCAACGAGTACGGCCAGGTCGCGATCGGCACCATGCTACCGGTCGGCGATAGCCCGGGTGAGGTCGAAGCGCTCAACACGATCCCGCTCGGCGGCTCGGTGAAGCTCCTACGCGGCGGCTTCCGCTACGTGTGCGCGCAATTCGAGGACAACTCGATGAAGTGCTGGGGCCGCAATCAGAACGGGCAGCTCGGACAGAACAACCAGAATCATCGCGGCGATCAGCCGGGCGAGATCGCCAGCCTCAGCGCGATCAACTTCGGCGCGGGACGCACGACCAAGACGTTCGCGGCGGGCTACACGCACAACTGCACGATCCTCGACAACGACACGGTGAAGTGTTGGGGCGGCGAGCTGAACGGCGGGTTCGGCTACGGCGACACGCTCGTCAACCGCGGCGACGGCCTCGTGCAAGCATCCGAGTCGGACGGCATGGGCAACGAGATGGGCGATACGCTCGCGACGATCTTGCTCAACGGAACGCCGGTCGCTCTCGCGGCCGAGAATCACACCTGCGTGCTGTTCAGCGACCAGACCATCGCGTGCTTCGGTACCAACGCTCAAGGCCAACTGGGCCTCGGCCATCTCGATGATCGCGGCGACGCGCCCGGCGAGATGGGCGACAATCTCGCGCGCGTTTCGCTCGGCGGCAGTGGTCACGCGCTCGCGGTCTTCACCGGTACGGATGAAGACTCCGCGCGCGCGCATACCTGTGCGTTGCTCGACACGGGCGGGCTCAAGTGTTGGGGCGACAACTCGCGCGGCCAGCTCGGCCTGGGCGATACGAACGATCGCGGCGATGTTCCCGACGAAATGGGCGACGCGCTGCCGGTCAGCATGCAGCTCTGGTGAGAGCTCCGCGAGCGTGCGTTGCGGCTATGAGCCGGAGCGCACGAGCTCGCCATGCCGCTTGGCCCACGCGCGCAGCTCGGCGGGATATACGACCCGCACGCGTCCACCGTGATGCTCGTGAAACGTGCACAGCTCGGTCGGCTCCGTGCTTGCGATGAACTGCTCGGCGATGCGCTCGCGACACGAAGGGCCAGGCGCCATGCCGGATAGCGGACAGACATCGCGCGTCACGAGGCCGGGCGGCGCAGCGGGAAGCGTCAGCATGCGTCCGCGGCTCGCCGCGAGCAGCGCCGCGCGCGCCAGCGGTGCCGCGCCTTCCATGCCGAGCACGCCTTCGGTCGCTCGACCGTCGAAGCGCCCGTTCCACGCGGCGACCGTGAGCTCCGAGGTCAAGAACACCGCGACGTTGTCGGAGAAGCCGCGCGCGGTGCCGGTCTTCACCGCGATCGGATACGGCAAGTCGGTCGGCAGCTCGAGACCGAACACGGGCCGGCGCGCTTGCGCATCGGCGAGCATGTCGAGCACCAGATACGCGGCTTGCGGTGAGAACGCGCGCGTCTGCGTGCGTGCGGGAAGCTGCGCGAACGTGCCGTCGTGCTGCGCGATCTCGAGCAGCGCGCGCGCAGGGCTTGCGATGCCGCCGCGCGCAAAGACGCCGTACGCGGCAGCGAGATCGAGTAGGCGCACCTTGGTCGCGCCGAGCGCCAGGCGCAGGCCGTAGTCCTCTACGCCACCTGGCAGCTCACCGACGCCCGCGCGCTGCATGCGCTCGATCACGCGGCTCTCGCCAACTTGCTCGAGCACGTGCACGGCGGCCAAATTGTACGAGCCCGCGAGCGCTTCGCGATAGCGCGCAGGGCCGTGCTCGCGCGGCGGGATGTCGCGCACGCGGTAGCGCGATGGAACATCGTAGACGTCGTACGCGAGGCTCGCGGGGCTACCGCCACGATCGATCGCGGTCGCGTACACGAAAGGCTTGAGCGCAGAGCCCGGATGCCTGCGCCAGGTCGTGATGTTGATTTGACCATTGTCGGTCGAGCGATAGCCCGCCGAGCCGACCATCGCGAGCACCTCGCCGCTCTGCGTGTCGAGCACCACGACGCCCGCTTGCTCGACGCCCGACTCGGCGAGCGTGGCGACGTGCTCGGCAGTGCGGTGCTCGAGCAGCTCTTGCAAGCGCGCATCGACGGTCGTTCGCACACGCCCGCCGGCCGCTCGCTGCTCGGGCGAGAGCTGAGCGAGCACGTGGTCGACGAAGTGCGGCGCGCGATCGGGCAACGCACGCAGCGCGATGCCAAGCGGCTCGGCGCGCGTGCGAGCGACTTGCGCGGGCTCGAGCTGATGCTGAGCGACCAGCAACTCGAGCACGTGATCGCGCCGCGCCAGCGCGCGATCGAGGTGCCGCACCGGATCGTAGAGCGAGGGATTGCGCGGCAGCACGCATAAGAGCGTCGCTTGCGCGGTGCTGAGCGTCGCTGCGGGCTTGCCGAAATAGCGCTGCGCTGCCGCCTCGATTCCGTACGCGCCGTGCCCGTAATAGGCGCGGTTGAGGTACTGCTCGAGGATCGCGTGCTTATCGAGCGCGGACTCGAGCCGCAGCGCGGCGACGCTTTGCTCGAGCTTGCTCCACAGCGTGCGCGGCTCGTTCTCGACCTGCAGCATGCGCGCGAGCTGCATCGTGAGCGTCGATGCGCCGAAGCGCGCGGGCCCCGGCTGAGCGTTGAGCCAGAGCGCGCGCAACACCGCTACGGGATCCACGCCCGCGTGCTCGAAGAAGCGCTGGTCTTCGGACGCGATGACCGTGAGCACCGCAGGCGATGCGATGCGCGAGAGCGAAACCCAACGCTCGCGACCCGGGCGCCCATCGGCGGCGGGCACGCTGCGCAGCAGCTCACCGTGGCGATCTGTGATCTGCAGCGGGCCGCCGAGCGCCTTGTCGAGCCGCTCGTGCCGCTCGCTTGGATACGGCCAGGCGCGCGCGCAGATCACGACACCCAGCACGCTCGCGATCGCGAGCAGGAGAATCGCTGCAGCTGCGCGCGCGAGTCGCTTCACGGTGTCACCACGAGCAGCGCCGAGGCGGTGCTCGCCATCCGCGTTGGCTCGTACATGGCTTCGATGTGCGCGGGCGACGCGGTGAACGTGCCGGCGCTGGTCGCGCGCAACACGTGCTCATGCGTATGCGTGCCGGCGTCGATCTGATCCGCGAACGCGAGCGCGCGATCGTCGTGCTGCGCGGTGAAGCTCCACGACCAGTTCCAGGCGTCCTGTGCCGCAGCGCCGCGCACCGCGCCTTGCTCGGTCTCGAGCTTGGCGTTGACCGGCTCGAACCCAGCGGGCAGCGGATCGACCAGCGCGACCCAACGCGCGCTGCGATCGGCGCGCGCCGTGAGCTTCACTTTCACGAGCTGGCCGAGCTTCACTTTGTCGATCGGCTGACCGGTCGAGAGATCTTCGTAGCGCCGCTCGACGCTGAAGCCGCGCGAGACCGCGGCGTTGTCGCTCACCTCGCGCACGCGGCGCTGGCGCAACGCGAAGTACACAGGCCCGGTCGGCTCGAGCGTGAGCTCTCCTGCCCCGAGCTCGGCGAGCGTGCGGCGAAAGCTTCTGGCTTCGCCGCCTTTCATGCTCAGTGTCGCGAGCATTTTGCCATCGCGCAGCACGCGCAAGCTCGCGCTGCCGCCGCCGCTGCGCTTGGCGTGCTCGGCGAGCGCCATCAGCGCATAGGCGTTCTCCTGCGTGTTGCTCCAGTAACCGCCTTCGAGCCGCGAGCGCTTGAGCTCCTCGACCAAGCTCTCGACGCGCGGATGATTCGGATCGAGCTCGAGCAACGCGGAGAGCACGATCGCGCGATCGCGGACCTTCGAGCTCATGTAGTAGTACGCGTCGTCCGTGTTCCAAATCGTGTCGGTGTCGATCGCGAGCAGCGTTTCGCCGAGCAGCATCGCGATCAGATCCGGCGCTCCCTTCGAGCTCACGAGCGCGCGCAGCAGGAGCGCGCGTCCGTACAGCGGCAACGCCGCGCGCGCATCGAAGAGCCGGCTCTGCAAACCGCTGTCCGGCTCGCCTGCGAGCGCGAGCACGTACGCGGCCATCGCGAGCGTCGCGGTCTCGCCACCGGGCGCGAGCGTGCGCTCCGGCGCGTTCGCCCACGTGCGCACGCCCGAGAGCGCGCGCCTCAAGGCCGCTTGCGGAACGCGCAGCTTGGCTTGCTTGGCGAGTAACAGACCGTGCGTCGCGTACACGCTCACGTGCGGGTAGCTGGTGCCTCCCGGCCACAAGGTGAACAGCCCATCGTCGAGTTGATGCCGCAGCACCTTCGCGAGCCCGACCTGCACGAAGTGCTCGAGCTTGCCGCCTCGAAGCTCCACGAGATCGAGGCTCTTGCCGAGCTCGCGCGCCTGCAAGAGCGGCACGAAGCTCGAGAGCGTCTGCTCGAGGCAGCCATACGGATACTGCACGAGGTAACGCAAGCTCGGGCCAAGCCCGGCGAGCCCGGTGCGATCCGCGACCAGCTCGATCGCGCTCTCGTTGGCGTCGAGCCCGCTCGGCCACTCGAGCGCGTAGCTCGCGCCCGTATCGAGCTTGCCTTCAGCGAGCGTCGCGTTCTCGGTGACGAGCGGCCGGATCACCGGCACCGTCAGCACGAATGCGTCGCGCGACTCTCCTAACTGGGAGTGAAGCTCGACTTTCGCTTCCGAGACGCGATCGACCTTCACGTCGAAGATCACGCGCGCGCTGCCGCCCGGCTCGAGCTTGACGCTCTTCTTACGGCGCTCGGCGGTGAGCCCGACGAACGTGGCCTCAATCGAAGCTGTGCCGGCAACAGCGGTGTAGTTATGCACGGTCGCGCCGACCGAGAGCGTATCGCCCTGCGTGAAGAACCTCGGCACGATCGGCTGGAGCAAGAGCGGCTTGGTGACGCGGATGCGCATCTCGCCGCTGCCGAAGCGCTCACCCGCATCGGCCGCGACCGCCATCAAGCGAAACGCGGTGAGGTTGTCGGGTGCGTCGAATTCGAAGCTCGCCTGGCCTTGAGGATCGGTGACCAGCATCGGCAACCAAAGCGCGGAGGCGACGAAGCGCGAGCGCACGCGATCCTCGGGCGCGCCGCCGCTGTCGGAGCCGTCCTCGGCTTCTTCGGCGGTCGGATCCGGCAGCTTCGCGACGCGATTCCAGTTCGTCGAGCTCTCGATGCCGAGCCCAAACGGCGCGTAGAAAGCCGCCATCGGGTCGGGCGTCTTGTAGCCGATCAGTTGCAGCACGCCTTCATCGGCGACCGACAGCGCGACTTCGCCGTGCACCGGCAAGCCACCCGACGTGACGATCAGCTTGCCGCGCACGTGCTCGCCGGGCTCGTACGCTTCCTTCTCGGTTTGCAGCGCGACCGACAAGCGCTTGTCCGCGGCCGACACCTTCAGCTCGATCGTGCCGAGCTGAAACTGCGGACCCTCTTCGGGCTTCTCACCGAAGCGTCCGCGGATCATCGCGATCGACACGAACATATTCGGCGCGTGCGCGGCGAGGATCGGGATCGAGATGCCTTCGCCGGAGGTCTTTGGCTCGACCACGTACGCGTCGCGCACGCCTTCGCGCTCGGTCGTCACGAGCAGCTTGCTGCCGCCGATGTTCGCGCGCGCGACAATGGTCGCGGTCTCGCCGGGCGCGTACTCCTTCTTGTTGGCGACCAGCGGCATGCGCACGCTCGATTCACCACCCCAGTACGCCTCGCCGTCGCCGACCACCCACACGCTCGACGACGCGAGCACATCGCGACCCGATGCGTCTTTGCCGGTCAGCGTCAGCACGAATTCGCCGGGCTGCGACACGGTCACGTCTTCGCTCGGCGCACCGCTCGCCGCGATCTTCACCGGCCGCGACCACAGCTCCTTTTCGTTGCGCTGGCAGCGATAGCCGTTCCACTGCGTGTTGTTGCAATCCCACGTGAGGCGCTTGAGCGAGAGCGTGGCCTCGGTCTCGACGCGCGCGCCTTTCGGATCGAGCGCGACCGTCTGCAGCACGAAGGGCTCGTCGACCGTCTGCACCCAGCTCTGCGGATTGAGCCCGAGGTAATGACTGCGGCTATGCGCGGTGATCGCGAGCCGCTTGCTCACGCTCTGCGCGGTCTCATCGCTCACGCTGACGGACACGAGGTAATCCCAGGCGCCGTCGAGCTTCGCGTCGGGCTCGTTCAGCACGACCGCGAAGTGGCCTTTCGGATCCGTAGTCGTAGTTCCGTCAGCGACCAGCTCTTGGGACTCGCTGTAGCCGTCGTACCAAGAGTAGAAATTCTCGTCGCTCGCTTGGTCTTCGAACGAGTACGCCTCGTAGCCCTCGAACTGCAGGTAGTGACGCCGGCGCTCGATGCCGAAGCTCACATCGCCACGCGCGACCGGCGCGCCGAAGAGATAGCTGGCGGTGAACCCGAGCGCGCGCTTGTCATGCAACGCGATCGCGCTCTCTTGGCTGTCGCTGCGGATCTCGAACGAGACCGGCCGCACTTCCTCCACACTGAAGCTCTCGCGAAAGCTCTGCCCCTCGACGTGTGCTGTCACGTACCAATCGCCGAGCTCCGCCTGCTCGCCGACCTCGATGTCGAACGCGAAACCGCCGAACGGCGAGAGCGCAAACGATTTATCGAGCACTGCATTCCCGCGTGAATCCTCAACGTGCACGCGCGCGCGCTCACCCGTCGGCACGCGCGGCGCTTTGCCGAGCGCGACCTCGCGCACGAGCCCTTTGAAGTGCGCGGTCTCGCCCGGCCGGTAGATGCCGCGATCGGATTGGATGAAGCCGCGGATGCGCGCTTTGCCGCCTTGGGTGTCGGTGTCGACGCCGAAGTTCCAGCTCTGGATGCCGTCCTGCCAGCTGCCGTCGACCACGGCGAGATCGCCTTCATGCTCGACCAGCGCGATCATGCGTTGATCGCGATAGCTCTGGCCTTCTTCGTCGGCCGCCGGCGGCGCTTTGATCAGCTCGGCGCTGCCCGGCACGCGCAAGAGACCGCTGCCATCGGTCACACCGCCAAACACGCGCTTGCCCCGCACATCGTAGAGCGTGACGAGCGCACCGGCCGCGGGCGCTGCAGTCGAGAGCTTGTTCACCCAAACGAGGCCCGAGCTCGGCCCGACCTTCATCAACACGCCGAGGTCGGTGCGATTGGCGAGCACGCGATGCGGATAGCCTCCGTAGCCGCGTTCGATGACCACGGCTTTGGTCTTCTCGGAGCGCAGCTCGGCGAGATAGAGACCGCTGCCGCCCAACTTGCCAGCGACTTTTCCGCAGCGCTCGGCCAAGTCGATCTCCGTGAGCGCCCACTTGTTCTTCACCTTGCCGGTGACGAGCGCGGTCGTCGTCGGCTTGGCGCCGAACGCTTTCCAATCGATCACGTCGCCAGCCGCGTCCCACCACGGCTCGAAGCTCATGTTCGCAGTGAGCAGCGCAACGATGCGCTCCTTCGGGATCGCCGCGCACTGCAGCTCGAGGTCATCGACGTTGCGCGACCACAGCGGATAACCCTTGGCATGGGACTCGAGCGCGTAGATGCCGGTCTCGAGCTTCACCGACGGGCGGGCGTCGGCGGTGCGAAACGCGACCTTCATGCCTTCGCTGAGTGTTTGGCCGTAGCGATCCGGCAAGCCGTTCACGACGCTCAACGTGTACTCGGTCTGCGCCTCGAGGCTGACCGTCGCCTTATACGTTCCTTCGCGCTCGTCATCGCTCACCCACGCGTCGCGCAGCCCAGCGACGCTCGGCTTGAGCTGCACGTACTTGCCGAGCTCTTCGATCTCGATCGGCGTCGTGGTGGTCACCGTCAGCTCGAGCTCGTCGGGCGCGGGGTTTCCGCCGCTCGGCGAGATCGCGAGCAATGCGAGCGTCGGATAGACATGCACGCGCTCGGTGAAGGGCTCGGGCATCGGCACGTTGCCGACCGGCGTTGGCAAGCCATCGCAACGCAACACGTACTGTTGACCCTGCTGCAGGCGCGCCGCGCTCGCGAGCGCGATCGAGTCGCTGGCTTGATCGCGCTTCGCCGATGCATCCGCGAGCGAGCCGGCGAGCTTGAGCGGCACCGGCGGCTGCGGCACGAGCGCAGAAGCCAGCTCGCAGTGCGCGATCGCATCGGCGGGCAAGACCGGCGCTGAGAACGTCAGCGTAAACGTGAGATCGGGCGGCGCCGCCGCGAGGTCCACGCCGAGCACGCGCGTCACACGCAGCGGTCCTGCGATGAACGCGATGTCCGGAATCTTGCCGAGCTGCGCGCGCAGCGCATCGCCGAACACGAGCCGATAGCGCGTTGAGCGCGACAGCGGTGACTTGGGCGCGAGCACCAGCGTTTGCCGATCCGACCAGTGCGCCGCGAGCGCGGCCGCGGGCTCGAGCGTGATCGGCGCAGCGCTCAACGCCTTGCCGACGCGATCGAGCGGCACCGCGGGCCGATCGAAGCGCACTGTGATCGGCGTATCGAGGCTGTCGGTCTGCGAGTCCGGGCTGACGTCGAGCACGCGCAGCGCGTTCGCGGACGGCTTGTCACCGCAGCCTTCGGCACCGCACGCGAGCAGGCCGAGCAGCACGCTCGCGCCAAAGAAAAACCTCGCGGCGAAGGGGCTCGACGGCGTGTTGAACGAAGATTGCCTGGAGGAAAACTGGAGAGCGGGATGAGGGCGCAAAGGGATCTTCATAGGCGGCTCGCTGAGCTTCCGACGCACGAGCGTCGAAACCCGTGCAGCGGCGCGATCATACCCAACGAACGAACAGCTCCAGCCGAACGGCGAGCGATTCGTCTCCCCTGTAGAAATCCTGCCGAATCAGGCCGAGGTCATGCCGCGGACATGTTGGAAGACGCGGCCGGCGCCGACATCGAGCCGCGCGAGCGATCGAGCAGGTGCGTGTTGTTGGCCTGCCACTCGGCGATCTGCTTGCTGTTGTCCTGCTTCCACGGGTGGAAGCGCGGCTTGAAGAACTCGAAGAAGGTCGGCAACAGCCCGACCACGATCCCGCGGCGCCCGAACAGATAGTTGAGCCCCGAGAGCGTGTCGCGCGTGAAGAGCTGCTTGTCCTTCTTGAGCAGCACGAAGGTGTTGATGATCGAGATGCCGAGGATCATCGCCCAGGCTCCCGGCATCACGACCACACGCCGCAAGTAGCCGCCCTGGGCCGCTTGATAGATGTCGTAACAAGTCGCCTTGTGCTCGGCCTCTTCGGCTGCGTGCCAGCTCCAGAGCGCGGTCACGTTGGGATCGGCGCCTTTGCTGATCTCCGGGCGATCGAAGAACAGCTCGGCAAAGCCGGCGGTGAAGTGCTCGAGCGCGACCGTCGCGGCGAGCATGCCGAGCGGGTCGAGCTTCCTGCGCGCGCGGTCGAGCGCGAAGCTGTAGCGCCGCTCGCAGCCGACCACGTCAATGCCGTGCGCCTGGTTCATGCGGTCGAACTTGAGGTGCTGGAAGGTGTGGTGGCCTTCCTGTTTGCAAAACTCGGAGAGCTCCTCGAGCAGCGCGGGGTCCTTCACGGTGCCGCGCAGCGCGCGCGCCGAGTCGATGAAGAACTTCTCGCCGGCATCGAAGGCGGTCGAGAGCTGGCTCCAGAACAGGCTCTTGAAGGCGCTGCCGCTGTGCCAGTAGCGGTCGAAACCGACTTCCTCGAACGGGAAGCGCATGCGGCGGAGAGTGACCTTCACGCCCTCGGGGCGGCGGAAAGTCGAAGCTTGAACGGTCATGCCTGGACCTCTTTCACGTGTGCGAGCGGCCGGACTGCGCCACCTCGCTGACTTCGAGAGATGTAGCATCCAAAACTGAGACATCAACCGGTGTCACAGATGTTGATGTCGCAATTATTCTAGCCTAACAATAATAGTAGCTGTTTGACGGATAGTCGACCGCCCACAGCGGATGATCACAGCGCGAGCACAAGCAATCGTGTCGGCTCGCGCCCTGAATTGCGAGCGCGATGGCTCGTGCCGGGCTCCAGGGAGCACGCCTCACCGGTGTTGAGGCGCTCGGTGGCGCCGTCGAGGTCGAGCTCGAGGGCGCCTTCGAGCACGTAGATGAAGTGCCCGCTGCGGCACACGTTGGGGTCCTCGAAGCCCGGAGCAAACTCGAGCAGCGTGACCGCGTTCAAGCCCGTGCCCGCGGGCCAAGCCTTCTTCTTCTCGAGCGGATGACCGCCCTGCGCCCAAGGCAGCGAGGGAAATGGGATGCGCGCGAAGGCCATGCGCCTGACCCTACACGAGCCGGGCGTGCTTCTTGGCGAGCTTGTCCGGCAGCTGCAGGAGCGTGCTTGCCAGCTCTTCGTTCACAGCGGCGAGCTCATCTCGAATCGAAGCCAGCAACGCAGGGAGCTCATCGAACGCGCCGGCCGCCGCGCGCTTCTCGAAAACGCCGCACAGCTCGGCGAGCCGCGTCGCGCCAAACCCACCGGCGCTGCCGCGCAGGCTGTGCGCGGTGCGTTCAAGGATCTCGACGTCGCGCTGCTCGAGCGCGGCTTCGATCGAGCGCATGCGTTCGGGTGCGCGATCGATGAAGCCGTTGAGCAAGCGCGGCAGAAAGCCCGCTTGCTCGAGCTCCATCTGCACCAAATCACCGAACACCTCGGGATCGAAGCGCGACGAGCGATTGCCTTGCGGCGGGGGCGGCGGCAGCGGTGAGCTCGCAGGCTTCGCCTCGTCTGCAGCGCGCGCAGGCTCGACCGGTTTGGCGCCCACGTGCTTGTTCAACACCGCCTCGAGCTGCGCACGGACGACCGGCTTGCTGAGCACGTCATCCATACCGGCTTGCCGACAGCGCTCGATCTCCGAAGCAAACGCGCTCGCGGTAAATCCGATGATCGGAGTGTGGCGCTGGCTTTGCTCCACCTCCCAGGCCCGAACCCGCACTGTTGCGTCGAGGCCGTCCATCTTCGGCATGTGCCAATCCATGAACACCAGATCGAACGCATGCTCGCGCGTCAGGAGCCGTTGGGCTTCGGCGCCATCGCTCACGGTCGTAACCTCGCAACCGTACCGCTCGAGCATCTTCTGCAGCAGCACGCGGTTGACCTCGGTGTCTTCGGCGATCAGCACGCGCGGCAGCGCGGCAGCGTTCGAGGCTTGCTGCAAGCGCTCGCTCATGATCGGCGGCGCATGCGTGCTCGCGGGCGCAACGCGAGCCACGATCGGCAGCTCGATGCGAAACTCGAAACAGCTACCGCGTCCGAGCTCGGTCCGAACGCTGAGATCACCTGACATCAGCGCGACCAACGCTTTCGAGATGCTCAGCCCCAAGCCGGTTCCGCCGTACAGGCGCGTGGTCGACTCATCCGCCTGTTGAAAGGCAGCGAAGACACGCTTGGAAGCCTCGGGCGTCATGCCGATGCCGGTATCCGTCACGCTGAAACGCAGCTCTGCTCGCTCCGTGCTCTGCGCGAGCGTCTCGACTCGGATCGTCACCAGGCCTTGCTCGGTGAACTTGATCGCGTTGCCAACGAGGTTGAACAGCACTTGCCGCAAGCGCAGCGCATCGCCTCGCACACGCGGTGTGGTGAGCGCTTCGAGCTGCGTATGGAGCTCGAGCGCCTTGGCGTGAGCGAGCACGCGCATCGGGCTGACGACCGTCTCGAGCAGCGCCGGCAAGTCGAGATCCTCGATCGATAGCTCTAGCTCACCGGACTCGACCTTGGACATGTCGAGCACACCATTGATGAGCTCGAGCAGCGAGCGGCCCGACGTCTCGATGGTTCGAACCATCTCCTGCTGGCGGCTCGGCAAGCGCTCTTCGAGCAAGAGCTCCGTCATCCCGAGCACCGCGTTGAGCGGTGTGCGGATCTCGTGGCTCATGTTCGCGAGGAACACGCCTTTGGCGCGGCTCCCGGCTTCGGCGGCAAGGCGCTGGGCCTCGAGCTGGCGCGTCGTGTTCCCGAGCTCGTCGATCAAGTCGCGCGCCAACCCAGTCATACGCGCGTAGTGCTTGCGCTGCCGCTCACCGGGCTTGGCTGCGAGCGACAAATAGACGTTGAGCAAATAGACGAAGGCGACCTTCGCGAGCTCGGCATCGAGCCGGAACGCGCGCTGCTCGACGAACGCGAGGTACAGAATCAGCGCCGCGTGCAGCGCGACCGTCCACGTCGCGAACTTGAAGGCTCTGCGCTGTGTGGTGCCGAGCTGATCCGCGACACGCACGCATAGCAAAGGCAAGAGCCAGCTGCGCTCGCCGCCGGACGCATAGATCGCGAGCACGAATACGATCACGTCCGTCGCGAGAAAAACCGTGCCGAGGTCGAAGCGCGCGTCCTCGCGGTAGTAGCGCTGCAGCGCGACACGGCTCACCGCGTAATGTGCGAGCTGCAGCACACCGAGCGTACCGACGATGCGCAGGTCGAACGAGTCGAGCAAGAGCGCGTTGTGGACGGCTACCGTGACGAGCAACAACGCACTGCCGACGAGGCGCAGTCGAGGGATCGCGACGATCTCTTGATGACGTCGCTGCTGACGCCTGCGCTGGTCATCCGCGCTGCGCTCTCTGAGGAAGGTCGCATCCGAGCGCAGCGCCTGGTGCGCGACGTCGGTGTGTTGCGCTCTCAGCTTTAGATCGATCATCCCCGAGCCGGCGCAGAGTCTACGCCGTTCTCGAGTGACTCATGAACTGCGCTACCGGAGCTTGCCGAGCTTCTGCACGAAGTCGGCGGGAGGATCTAGCTTGAATTCCATCGGCTCCGCTGTGCGCGGATGCACGAAACCGAGCACCGCAGCGTGCAGCATCGGACGATTGGCCGCGATGCGCGTGCCCAGGAAGTCACGGATGTAAACCTGCTCGCCGACGATCGGATGCCCGTGCTCGCTGACGTGGATGCGGATCTGATGTTGGCGACCGGTCTCGAGCCGGCACTCGACGAGCGTCGCACCGCGTAGCGCTTCGAGCGGCCGCACGTGCGTGATGGCGTGCTGCGCGTCCGAGGGCAGCGGCCCTTTGGGCCTTCGGAAGTGTGCAAAGGATCCTTTGAGGCCGTCGCCGCGATCGCGGATCAAGTCGCTCTCATACGTCGCCGCGCGCAGCTCGCCGTGCACGATCGCGAGGTAGCGCCGCTCGATCGTGTGCGCGCGAAACTGCTGTTGCAGGTTGCGCTTGCTCTCGAGGTTGCGCGCGAACACGAGCACGCCGGTCGTGTCTTTATCGAGCCGCTGCACGACACCGAGCTCGGTTTGCTGCTTGCGTGGTTGCGGAGCGCCTTCGCGACGACTCGAACGGCTCGGCGCAGGCTGGCGCAGCGCGAGCTTCACGCGATCGACCAGCGTGTTCTCTTCGTCTTCGTACGGCACGGTCATCAGCCCGGCTGGCTTGCTCACCACCACCACATCCGCATCGACGTAGAGCAGCGCATCCGACGACAGCTCGTGCTCGCGCATGCTGCGCGCATGGATGTCGAGCGTGATCTCGCTGCCCTGCGGGATGCGGCGCGTGACCTCGGTCGTGATCAAGCCGTTGACGCGAACCTTGCCGCGACGCACGAGATCGCGCGCGCGATTCCAGCTCGTGCCTGGCTCGCACATCGCGCGCACGAGCGCGTCGAGCATGCGATCCGCATCGGCATGCTTGACGCCGAGGCTCACGACGCGCGGCTTGCCGCCGCTTGCTTGGGGAGGAACGCTCACTCGATCGCGCTCATTCGAACGCGGGCAACCCGGTGATCTCTTGGCCGATGATCAACGTATGGATGTCGTGCGTGCCCTCGTACGTGTAGACCGTCTCGAGGTTCAGCATGTGCCGGCCGATCGGGTACTCGAACATGATTCCGTTGCCGCCCAAGATGTCGCGCGCCTTGCGAGCGATCTGCAGCGCCTGGTAGCAGTTGTTGCGCTTGGCCAACGACACCTGAGCCGGCGTCATCGTGCCCGCTTCCTTCATACGCAGAAGGCGCAGACCGAGCAGCTGCATCTTCGTGATCTCGTCGACCATGAACACGAGCTTCTCTTGCACCAGCTGCTTGGATGCGATCGGCTTACCGAACGCGATACGCGTCTTGGCGTACTCGAGCGCGGTTTCGTAACAAGCCATCGCCGCGCCGATCACGCCGAAGGCGATGCCGCTGCGCGCTTGCGTCAAGCAGGACAATGGACCCTTGAGGCCCTTGATGTTCGGCAAGATCGCGTCTTCGCCGACTTCACAGTCCTCGAAGATCAGCTCGCTCGTCACGCT
>JAYUYY010000210.1:0-6820 GCA_043752225.1 Sandaracinaceae bacterium
CGTGTGAGCGCCGTGCGTGCGGCGTGCTCACACGCCCGTCTGCCTCGAGCTATTCGCGTTTGCAGTCTTGAAACGCGGACGCTTCAGCACTGAACGACGGCGCGTTCAGCACGCCGCAATCGCGAGCAGTTACGTTCGACAGAAGTTGGCACACTGCTCGCTCTTGTAAGGCTCGCAACGTCGCGTGCACGCGGCGCGTGATGAGTGTGCGCAGCAAGCGCAGCACACGCGTGCGTACACGTCGGCCTGCCGAGCTGCATGACCTTATTCAACCGAAGCAAGCGCGTCCCCGACGGAGTCCTCGGTCGGTCCCCCGAGGGCGGAGCTCGGACCGAAGGCGCTCCGGCTGGGGAGACTCACCGCGAGTCGGGATCGCGACCGCTGCCTTCTCCGCCGAGCTACGGCCATGGCCCGGGTCATAGCTATCCTCCGCTCCAATCGCAGCCGATCGTCCGACGCCGCGAATCGCAGCGCGCAGCCCAGACCGCGCGTGTGCTGCTGGTCGAGCCGGTGCCGGTGCTGCGCACGATCATCACGCGAGCTTTTGCCGATCGCGGCCACAGCGTGACGGCGGTCGGATCGCTCGAAGAGATGCGCCGCCTGATGCCTTCGTTCGACCCGCACGTCGTGATCTGCGAGCTCACGCTACCCGATGGCGCAGGCGATACCGCGTGCCGGCGCCTCAAAGCGAACGCCAGCAAGCTGCGACCGGTCGTGCTGATCTCGGGCGTGCCGGAAGGCGAGCTCAAGCGCCGCGCGATGCAGGTCGGCGCCGATCGCTTTCACTGCAAGAGCCGCGGCTTGAGCGAGCTGATCGAGCTGGTCGAAGAGCTCAGCGAAGAGATCGTCTTCTAACTCTATTCGGGTCCCTGCACCGGACAGCCGAGCGCCGCGCTGACATCCTCGTCGGCACTAGAGCCGACTCGACGGGGCTCTTAGCGGGCAAACGCTCGACTGCGGCGCGCGTCTAGCAGGCTCTTCTTGCCAGCGGGCTGCGCACGTTGCGACGCGCGCAACAATCTCCTCAGCGCCGCGCGCTACGCAGTGCGTACGCGCGCGACGGCTGCAGCGGCGGAAATCATTCGCAACGCAGAAGGCATGCGCGCGCGCAGGTGCTCGCGATCGAACGGACCGGGCAGCACGCTGTCTGCGTTGTGCTGACTCGATCCTTGCGTCTCGGTGAGCAGGACGCGATGCACGCCTTCGTAGCGCTCGCCGATGAAGCGCACGAGGTCGCGACCATCCGCGCGATCGAGCCAGCGCGAGACCAGCACCGCGTGAAAGTTTGCCGGACCGTTCTCGAGCTCCCACACCGCATCGACGGCGCTCTCGGCGTCCACCACGACATAACCGAGCGGCGTGATGCTGTCGCGCAGCGCGCGACGGCGCGCGGGACTCGGATCGACGAGCAGCACACGTCCCGATCCGGTCGGCCGCTCGGTCTCGAGGTTCGCCATCACGAGATCATGGATCCGATCTTCGGTCGCGGGCGGATGCGCGCGGAACAACAGCCCGAGCTCGTGCTCACCGACATCGATCGTGCGCGAGCGCACGAGCTTCGCAGGCAAGCGCATTGCGCCGTGCTCGCCGAGCTCGAGCACGAGACCGTAGTCGACTCCTTCTTCCGCGCGCGGTCCGCGCAGCTGACATCCCCCGATGGAGACGTCGACGATCCGAAAGCGACCAGCGATCCGTTGCTTGTGCCAGAGCAACGCGCTCCCCACGATCCCAACACGAAACGATCGCCGACGTTCCGCGCACCCCTGATCGTTGTCCATAGTGTTTCCCTTCGGCTTGCCTGTTCCGAGGCTAGCCCTCGCCAAGCGCGAGTAAAGACACCCTGAAGGTGTGCATGACATGTTCGCGAAGGTCGCTCTCCCTCGAGACCACGTGCGCGCACACGCTCCTTCAATGAGCAAAGCAGACCAGCCTCACGCGCTCAGCACGCGCGACGGAAAGGAACCCATCACGCCTCGCGATCACCGCCACGCCTGTGTAGGCAAGCTCGAGCAAACCTCGCAGAGCGACCGCGCGCGTCGATGCGTGCTCCAGCACAACCTCGCAGCGACCGGCGACCCGGAGGGGAGCTCCGGCGCGACAGCGCTGTTAACTAACCGCAGGAGCGCTGTTAACTAATTTCGCGAAACGCCGTCGGAGTCGACTTCGAGCAACAGGCAACCCTCGGGGTCGCGAGTCGGCTCGATGCTGTCGTCATCCGCGGGCCAGTACATCGCGTTGAGCGTGCACATCTCGTCGCTGGCGTTGATGCCGAAGCGCAGCTCGAGGTTGGTGGCGTTTACGTAGTCGCACTGAAAGCGCAAGCCTTCGCCTGCGACGAGGTGCAGCGGCGGGTTGAGCTGCGCGCGCGGATCGGCGTTGCTCGTGCTGCGCCACAGCAGCTCGCCATCGCGCTCGCCGCCCGCGATCCAGACCTTGAAGTCGGTGCCGCGACGCTGCGTGCGCCGGACCAGCTCGGAGACCATCAGGTCTTGGCCGACGATGCACTCCGCGAGGTGTGAGCTTCGGCCGCCGGGCGGCGTGTAGATCGTGAGGTTCTGAAAGCCCGCTGTGTGCGCCACGTGCTCGATCGTCTCGGCGGGCACGGTGTGGAAGCTGAGCTTCACGAGCGCCGGTGCCGGCTCGCCCGTCGGGTTCACGTAGTGCGTGTCGATGGCGAGCTTCTGTCCGCCATACAGCACTCGACCGACGCCCGCTGGGAAGCGCTGCTCGAGGTAGGGCTCTTGAGTCGACAGCAGCTCGACCAGCTCCTCGCCGAACGCCTCACCGGCGCGCGTGCAGGGCACCGCGGCCGAGACGTCCATGATCGCTTCGGTACGGCTGCCGGGGAGGGCGGCGCTGACGATCAGGTCCTGACCGCGGTCGGTCATCGCGGCCTCGATGCGGCCGATGGAGTAGACGTCGCTCGGCGTGCCGGGCAGCTGGATCACTTCGCAGGTCCGCAGCTCGTCGCCGGACTCGATGAAGCGGCCGACGCTCGCGACTTGAAAGCCGTGTTCCGGCAGCTCGAGAGCGAGCTCGATCTGCTTGCCCGCGATGCGCTCGGCTTGCGTCGGGATGTGACCCGCCTCGGCCGCACACGCAGCCAGCAGGATCAAGCATGAGAATGCGAAAACACGTGAGCGCAGCACGACAGGAGCTCCCAGGAAGACCGACTCGCTAGCTAGCGCGACAGTCTAGCTTGCGGCAAGCCCCGACAGCCAATCCGGCGCTCGGGTCGAACCCGAAAGGCAGCTCGGGGCAGTTTCGATGATACGGAAAAAAGACAATCAATCTCGTGATTTTGAGGCCTGAACCTCGAGTCCAAGGTGGCACCCTCGCGGCGCGAGCAACGCCGCGTCACGAGAGCAGGGCGACCAGATCGTCGCGCGTCACGCCTGCACCCGCGCGCGGATCACCGGTCGCGATCGCCGCAAGGCCGCGCTTGCGCTCTTGCAGCTCGAGCATCCGCTCTTCGACCGATTCCGTAGCCACGAGCCGATGCACGAGCACTGGGCGGTTCTGTCCGATGCGGTGCGCGCGGTCTGCGGCTTGATCTTCGACCGCGGGGTTCCACCACGGGTCGAGCAAGAACACGTGATCGGCCGCGGTGAGGTTGAGGCCGATGCCGCCCGCGCGCAGCGAGAGCAACATGACCGGCGGGCCGTCGTCGGCCTGGAAGCGATCGACGACCGCCCCGCGATCGCGCGTGCTGCCGTCGAGCCTGCAAAACGTAATCCCGCTGCTCACGAGGTGCGGCTCGACGAGATCGAGCAACGAGGTCCACTGCGAGAACACCAAGGCCTTGTGGCCCTCGGCCAGCGCTTCATCGAGCGTCTCCATCAAGAGGTCGAGCTTCGATGAGCGCTCCGCGTGCTGGCCCGGCACGAGCGCGGCGTGACAGCAGGCTTGGCGCATGCGCAGCAGCGCCTCGAGCGCGGCGAGCACGTTGCCGCCCGCGGCGAGCTGCGCGAGCACTTCCTGCTGAGTCGCGGCGCGGATCGCTTCGTACACGGCGCGCTCGTGCTCGTTGAGCGTGCAGCGCAGCACGACGTCCGTGCGCGGCGGCAAGTCCTTCGCGACGTCGACCTTGAGACGCCGCAACAAGAACGGCCGAATGCGCGCGCGCAAGCGATCGACCATGCGCGGGTCGCCATCGGCGATCGGCTTGGCGTAGCGCTCTTCGAAGTCCTGGCGACCGCCGAGCAAGCCGCGGTTCAAGAAATGGATCTGACTCCACAGCTCTTGCAGGCGGTTCTCGACCGGCGTGCCGCTGAGCGTGATGCGGAAGCGTGCGTCGAGCTCGAAGGCTGCGCGCGCGACTTGGCTGTCGGCGTTCTTGATGTTCTGGCCTTCGTCGAGCACGACCGTGTCCCAGCGCTCGGCGGCGAGGACCTCGGCATCGTTGCGCAGCAGCGCATACGTCGTGAGCGTGACGTCGGCCTTCATGTCGAGGCTGCGTTGTGGCCCGTGATAGGTGTGCACGCGCAGCGCGGGGCGGAACTTCTCGATCTCGCGTTGCCAGTTGTGCAGCACGCTCGCCGGGCACACGACCAAGCTCGGCGTGCCGAGCACGCACAGCGCTTGCAGCGTCTTGCCAAGGCCCATGTCGTCGGCGAGCAAGCCGCCGAGGTTGGCTTGCGACAAAAACGAGAGCCAGCGAATGCCCTCGAGCTGATACGGGCGCAGCGTCGCGGTGAGATCCGCAGGCAAGATCGCTTCGGGTAGGCCTTCGAAGCCGCTCACCAGCGTGCGCAAGCGTTCGAACGCAGGCGGCGGCGGTTGATCGAGCGCTTCGCAAAGACGTGCGAGATCCGGCGCCGACGCGGCGGTCAGTGTGCCAGCGGCGGCCTTGGCGGCGACCAGGTCCGCGACCAAGTGCGCGTACTTGTCGAGGAAGTCGGCGGGCAGCGGCGCAAAGCCGCCTTCGGTCAGCGGCACCAGCGATTCGCCGCGCCGGAACGCGCGCAGCACGGCTTCGGCGGTCGCGTGACGCGTGCCGCCGCCTTCGAGGCTGGATGCGAAGTTGAGATCAAACTGATCGCCCGAGACATCGAGGCTGGCTTGCAGCTCCGGCGCGACGAAGCACGCCTGCAGCCCGTTGCCCTGCACGCTCGCGTGACCGAAGCGGCGCATGCGCTCGGCCATGTCGACCGCGGACAGCCCGCTGTAGCGACTCGAGTGTCCGACGCGCAGCGCGAGGTGCGCATCGAGGTCGGAAGCGAGCCGCTCTTCTTTGCGCTCGTTGCGCAGAGGTAAAGGTCCGCCCAAGTACGTGAGCTTGCCGCCATCGACGCGCGCGCAGGGCGGGTCGCCGTAGACGATCGTCGGCAGCACGGAGAGCGCCTCGCCGTCGTACTCGGTCGCGAGCACGAGCCGCGGCACCATCGCGGTCGCGTTCGGCAACAGCTTGCTTTGCACCGCGACCGGCATGCGCTGCTCGAGGTGCGGCAAGACGCGGCCCACGAGATCGGCGACGCGCCCGAACTCGTACACGCGGCCGCGCCGCAGCTCGTCGACATCGCGACCGCTCAAGTCGAGCTCGCCGACCGGCCGCAAGACGCCGGCGACCACCACCGCGCCGTTGTCGAAGACCTCGCCGACCTCGGGATCTTGCTCAGCCACCAGGCGAAAGCCGTCGGGATGATCTTCGACGCGCGCGCGGATCAGCGGGCGCGCGGTGCCGACCGTGATCGGCTTGTCGTCGAGCGTGACGTCGGTGCACTGCGCGAGCGCCGTGAGCACGCGCTCCATCACCGGGCGCGGCACACGTCCACCGAGCATCGGCGCGAGCGCGATGTCGACGTTGAGGTCACCTTGCGCGATCGCGAGATCGCCTTCGCTCTCGCCGCGCTGCTTGAGCTGTGCGAGCCGCGCGTGCAGCGGAACCAGCTGGTCGCCGCGCCGCAAGAACCGATCGAGCCGCAGCTGGCTGCCTTCGCGCTTCAACCGATGGCAAACTTTGGCGGTCGGCGCCGTGAGCTCTGAGATTTTTTCGCCGCGCTCGAGCGCAGCCGCGACGTAGAGCGCCGAAGCCGCGACGTGGATGCACGCGCGCTCTTCGCTCGCGCACTCGCACGACCAGTCGAGGTTCTTCTCCGAGAGCACGACCAGCGGCGAGGTCATCCCGCCTTTGGTCGCCATGCGCAGCTCGAGCTCGTCGTTGTGCGTGCGCTTGCCGTGCACCTTCGCCGTACGCGCGAGCGTCGCTGCGCGCTGCCACGTCGCGGCGCTGCATTGTTCACGGATCGCTTCGACGAGCAGCTTCATTGGCGAGCCGCGCATTCTAGCACGCGAGGCTCTCTTTACGGCGCGTGATTTGCGGCCAGTCTTTTGGCTACCGGTGCGCCAACCACACCGGGCAAGCACAGCGGATAGCGCAGCACAGCGCTGCGGCGTTGCTCGAAGGCGGCGAGCTCGGCCGCGGACGCCGCGTGGATAGCGTCGAAAGACTGACCGCGCTCGAGCGCGCGCAACGTGCGCTTATGGCCTAGCAAGCGAATCAGCTGCGCGCGCTCCCATTGCGGCTTGTAGAGCTCGAGCAGCGCTCCGATCAGGGCAAAGCCGGTGCGCTCCGAGGAGAACGCCTTGCGATCGGTGATCTCGAGCTTTACGCCCCCACACCGCTGGCCTGCAAAGGGCGCCACGCTCGGTGTGAAATCGATCGGGCTGAACGCGACACCGGGGACGGTTGCTCGCGTGAGCGTATTGGCGAGCGCGGCGCCATCGATGAACGGTGCTCCGATCAGCTCGAACGGCGTGTCCGTGCCGCGGCCGACCGAGAGCGGCGTGCCTTCGAGCAAGCCGACCGCTGGATAGAGCA
>JAYUYY010000211.1:0-2617 GCA_043752225.1 Sandaracinaceae bacterium
TGCTGAGCTTCTTGCAAGAGCGCGTTGCGGCGATCGGCGATCAAGAGCGCGCGGCTGGCCTCGAGCGCTGCATTGCGCGCGCTCGAGCGCGCGACCTGCGCGAGCCAGATCGCTCCGATCAACGTGGAACCGACGCCGGTGATCATCAGCACCTGCGAAGCCAGCGAGATGCTCTCGATCCGATACAGGCCGACGTCCGGCACGACGCCAAGCGTCGTCAACAGCGCGCCGCCGATCCACGTGACCACCACGTAGATCGGCATCAGCAGCGCGTACGAGCGATCGTTGGATTGCGCGAGGTGGTAGATGCCGAGACTCAGCACCACCGTTATCGGCGAAAAAAATCCTACGTAGTGCTCGACCGCGAGCACGCAGGTCGCAAGGCCCCACGCCTGCACGCGAAAGACGATCGGGTCGACCGCCTTTGCCTTGGAGGTGTGGACGTAGCCCCAGATGGCGAGCCCGAACATCACGAGCAGCGCCACCGCCGCGACGCTGCGCCGACCCGGGTCGCCGCCTAGAAATGGTATTTGCGCGCCGACGAGCGCGGTCATCAGCATCGCCATGCGCGAGAAGCCGCGCAGGCGCGTGGCCTCCTCGGCGAGCAGCGCGACCTCGATCGCCTCTTCACCGCTGGCTGCGAAGCTGCCGGGCTGCGCGACATGATTCGACGACGCGGAGCGATCCGCAGTGGCCCGAACTTGGCTCTCAGCCGCGGGTCGATCGGAGCGCGCGCCGCGCCGCCGCGCAATCGTCGGCGCTCGATCGCGGTCGTGATCGTAGTCGTCCAGCTCGTGCTCCGGCACGCGACGTCCTCCCCGTAGCGCGCGCCATCATACGCATCTCGAAGTCACACGCGAGCACCCGCGCGGTTTATCTATTCCCCCACGCTGTCCAGCACGGCCTGCGCGACGCTCTCGATCTGTTTTTCCGTAAGCTCCGGATAAATCGGCAATGCGAGGGCTTCCAGGGCCGCGCGCTCGCTCTCCGGAAAGCTCCCGGGGCCAAGACCCCAAGCCGCGAAGCACGCCTGCAGGTGGAAGGGCACGGGATAATAAACTTCGTGGCCGATCCCGCGCTCGTCGAGCCGCTTGCGCACGGCCTCGCGATTGCGGACGCGCAACACGAACTGGTTGTAGACATGGCGCCGCTGCGGCGCCTCTTTAGGCAGTGCGATCCGCGCGCTTTCGTCGCGCACCAAGTCGTGCGCGCTTTCGACCGTGTGCGGTCCTGCGCCGAGCAGGGTGCGATAGCGCGCGGCATTGCGTTGCCTTCCGCTCGTCCAACCGTCGAGGTGTCGCAGCTTCACGCGCAGCACCGCGGCTTGCAGCGCGTCGAGCCGAAAGTTCCCCCCGACGTGCGTGTGGTGATAGCGAACCTTCGAACCGTGATTTCGGATCACGCGCAGCTTCTCCGCGCGCTCTGGATCGCGGCACACGATCATGCCGCCATCGCCGACGCCGCCGAGATTCTTCGACGGAAAGAAGCTCAAGCAGCCGTAATCGCCGAGCGATCCCGCGCGTCGTCCGCGGTGCTCGGCGCCGATCGCTTGCGCCGCGTCTTCGATCACCAACAGGTCGTGACGCGCTGCGATCTCGAGGACCGGATCCATGTCCGCCATCTGCCCGTAGAGATGCACCGGGATGATCGCGCGCGTGCGCGACGTGATCCGCGCTTCGATCTGTGCGGGATCGAGGTTGCTGGTGTCCCGATCGATGTCGGCGAGCACGGTCTTTGCGCCGACGCGCTCGATCGCGCCGACGGTCGCGAAGAACGAGAACGGCGTTGTGATCACTTCGTCGCCAGGGCCGATGCCCTCGCTGATCAGCACCGCGAGCAACGCGTCGGTGCCCGACGAGATGCCGATGCCGTGCTCGCAGCCACAATACTTGGCGACCTCGGCTTCGAGCGCCTCGACCTCGGGCCCGAGGATGAAGCGCTGCGAGGCCAGCACATCGAGCACTGCGGTTTCGACCTCACCGCGAATCGAGGCGTACTGCGCTTGAAGATCCAAAAGCGGGACAGGCACGTCGCCGATCATCACCGAGAGCGGCCCTTAAATGCGAAAACCTCACTGGTCACCAGTGAGGTTTTCTCGAGTCGCCGGCGAATGCCTATCGGTGCGAAAGAGAGGACTCGAACCTCCACACCCTTGCGGGTACAGGAACCTGAACGCGGCGGATGGGCTCGTAACCACTGGAGATTCCAGTGATCGCGTGCGTCACGACGCGCCAGCGAGCGCCACGTGCGACACCGATTCTGGGGCAGTGCCCCTGAATCCCGACATCGTCGCAACGGGGCTCCAGCACGCCTCGAACGCGTGGGCAGAGCGCTCGGATGTCCCGGAGCTTCTGACGCTCCTTCTCGCGGTGCTGCGACGGCTCGAGGAGCTGTGATCGTCTGAGCGACGCTCTGCCAAGCGGCGTCGCCACGTGCTCATTGTCACGCCGACTGCGCCTGCGCATTAGCCGATCGCTTCATTGGCCAAGTCCTCCGCAGCGAGCAGCACAATCCGCGCGCGCTGCGCGAGCGCATGCGCGCTTGCGACGCCGCACATTGCGCTGCAGCGACTCGCGCTCCTCGGTCGAAACATTTTCGCTTGCCTTACTGCCATGCA
>JAYUYY010000212.1:0-6817 GCA_043752225.1 Sandaracinaceae bacterium
TTCGTGGGTCAGCAGCGAGGACGTAAGCCGCTCTGAGACGCGCCTGGCGGAACTACACGAAGGTTAGCCACTCGGCGTGGTGAGCTTCGGGCCCGCGCACGACTTGAAAGAAGCGCTCTTGGATCTTCTGCGTGATCGGGCCGCGTGAGCCGCTACCGACCTTGCGGTTGTCGACTTCGCGCACCGGCGTGATCTCCGCAGCGGTGCCGGTGAAGAACACCTCGTCGGCGTTGTAGAGCTCGTCGCGCGAGATCATGCGTTCTTCGGCAGGGATGCTCAGCTCTTGGCACAGCGTGAGCACCGCGTCGCGCGTGATGCCGGCCAACACCGATGCGCCAGCCGGAGGCGTAAACACCCGTCCTTTGCGCACGACGAAGATGTTCTCGCCGGAGGCTTCGGCGACGTAGCCCTGCGGGTCGAGCATGATCGCTTCGTCGTAACCGCAGCTCACGACCTCGCGCTTGGCGAGGATGCTGTTCACGTAGCCGCCGACGATCTTCGCTTTGGTCATGCCGATGTTGACGCCGGGGCGACTGAACGAGCTGACCTTGGCGCGGATGCCTTTTTCCATGCCTTCGTCGCCGAGGTACGCTCCCCAGCGCCAAACCGCGATGATCGCGTGGATCGGATTGTCGCGGACGTAGATGCCCATCGCACCGGCGGCCACGTAAGCCAGCGGGCGCACGTAGCACTCCTCCAGCTTGCTCGACCGGATCGTGTCGAGGCACGCGGTCTCGAGCTGCTCGAGCGTGTACGGGATGACCATGTCGGCGGTCTTCGCGGACTCGAATAGGCGCTCGATGTGCTCGCGCAAGCGAAACACCGCGCTCTTGCCGTCGGCGCGCCGATAGCAGCGGATGCCTTCGAATACGCCGAGCCCGTAGTGCAGCGTGTGGGTCAGCACGTGGACTTGCGCGGAGTCCCAAGGGACCAGCGCGCCGTTCATCCAGATCTTTTCGACCTTCTCGACCATGGGCCGGCACCCTACCACGGCGGGTCGTCGAGCCGACCGCTCGATCGCGCGCGTTCGGGGGTGAACGGTGGCGGCGCGCGGACCTCAACTGCGCGAATTTACGAAGCCTCTCGCGCGTTGGTGCGCGGAGCACTCGGTTGACGCCCCTCAATGCTTGGAGTAGAACCCGCGCGCTTTTCGCGCTCGATTTGCGCGAATTTTTACGAGGTTTCAGTGCACGTAATCCTGGCAGACAGCGCGTGGTCGTTGCAGCCCGAGCCCTCTAGTACGGCTGCGCCTTCGACCGCTGCACCGGGCACATCGGGTGCACAGGGCGAAACGAGCGGCTTCGGCGCCGCGATGCCGCAGCTCGTGATGCTCGCGGTGATGTTCGGCATCTTCTACTTCCTGCTCATACGGCCGCAGCAGAAGCGCCAGCGCGAAGTCGAAGATCTGCTGAAGGCGCTGCGCAAGGGCGACAAGGTTCGCACCACCGGTGGCATCAAAGGCGAGATCGTGGAGCTGACCGAGACCGAGGTCTGGTTGCTCGTCGCCGACAAAGTGAAGATCAACGTGCTGCGCTCACATATCGGCGCTCGCATCGAGAACAAGTCCACTTCCGAAGTCAAAGCTGAAGAGGCCAAGCCCAATGGATAAAGGTTTCTTCGCGCGTCTTACTCTAATGCTCGGCCTCACCGTGACGGCGTGGCTCGTCTTGTGGCCCAGCGTCGACCGGTGGATCCCGGCTCCGGAGCCGATCCGCAAGATGTTCACGAGCCGCATCAGCCCTGGCCTCGATATCCGAGGCGGCCTGCGCCTCATGTACGAGGTCGAGGTCGAAGACGCGGTGCGAGACCGTCGCGATCTGCGCGCCGATCAGCTCGTGCGCGAGCTGGGTGAGCGCTTCGGAACGGTCACCAAGGGCGAGACGCCTTCGCGCGAGCAACTCGAAAAGACCAAAGAGCGCGTCAAGGTCACGCTCGAGGGCGACCGCGTCCTGCGCCTCGAGGTCAAGCAGGCTGCGGATCTGGCGAAGCTCGATCGCGAGCTCGTCACGCAATACGGCGACCTGCGCGAGATCAATCGCACGGCGACCACTGTCGCGTTCGAGTTGCGCACCGATTTCCTCGATCAGATCCGCGAGACCGCGGTGCAGCAAGCGCGCGAGACGATCGCGAATCGTATCGATGGCCTCGGCCTGCGCGAAGCTTCGGTGACCGCGCAGAACAACGACATCGTGGTCGAGGTGCCGGGCGCCGATGAAGAGGCCTTCAACCGTATCCGCGACATCATCGGTAAGACCGCGCGCCTCGAGTTCCAGATCTTGGACGACGAATCGAGCTTCGTGGCCGAGCTTACGGACGTGCCCGAAGGCATCGAGAAGAAGGTCGAAATCGCTTCAGCCGGCACGAGCAAATCACAGGTCACGACGACCTTCTTAGTGGCGCGTGGCAAAGGCGCGCGCCAAAAGCTCGCCGCCTACCTGACGACGCTCAAGGATGGCGGTCGCATTCCCGAAGATCACGAGCTGCTCCTGGGCCCGTATTCGCGCGCGGAGGACGACGAAGAGCCCGCAGCGAACAAGCAGCCCGACGAGGCGTTCCGCACGTACTACTTGTTCGGCCGCGCCGAGGTCACCGGCCAAGGCATCGAAGATGCGTTCGTCTCCAACGATCCGCAGACCAACAAGCCGTACGTCGCGATCAACTTCAATCACGACGGCGCCGACGCGTTCCGTCAGCTCACCGGCCGCAACGTCAAGCGCCGCATGGCGATCGTGCTCGACGACCGCGTCGAGTCCGCGCCGGTCATTCAATCCGAGATCGGCGGCGGCCACTGTCAGATCACGTTGGGCGGATTTCGCCCGTACAACGAAGTGCTCAACGAGGCGCGCGATCTCGTGATCGTGCTCAAGGCTGGTGCACTGCCGGTCCCGATTCGCCCCGCCAACGAGCAGATGATCGGTCCCACGCTCGGTCAGGACGGCGTCAAGCAAGGCGCGATCGGCGCCGCGGTTGGCATTGGCCTCGTGCTCGTCTTCATGGCCGTCTACTACCAAGTGGCGGGCCTGGTCGCGAACGCGATGGTGCTGCTCAACGTGCTGTTTCTCTTGGCGTGCCTCGCGTTCTTCGAGGCCACGCTGACCTTGCCGGGCCTTGCGGCGATCGCGCTCAACGTCGGTATGGCGGTCGATGCGAACGTATTGATCACCGAACGTATCCGAGAAGAGCTCCGCGCCGGTAAGTCGGTGCGCGCAGCGGTGGAGCAGGGATTCGATCGCGCGCTCTGGTCGATCGTCGACAGTCAGGTGACGACGCTGCTCGCCGGCATCGTGCTGTTTCAGTACGGCACCGGTCCGATCAAGGGCTTCGCGGTTTCGCTCATGATCGGCATCATTACCTCGCTGTTCACGGGCGTGTTCTGCTCGCGCGTGACCTTCGATTGGTTGGTGCGCGGCCTGCGAGTGCAGCGCCTGCGTGTTGGCTAAGTACGCGTTGCGGTTGCGCGCCGGCTTGCGGGCTGCGCAAGATGCCGGCGGATGCGGGTAGCGATTCAGCGTGGTGATCCCCAAGGCGCGGCCGAGCTGGCTCGCGAGCTTGGGGTGTCCGCGACGCTCGCGCAGCTGCTGTTGCATCGCGGGCTCGGCGATGCGCCGCGCGCGCGCGAGTTCCTCGAGCCGAAGCTCTCGGAGCTGACGGCCCCAGACGGCATGATCGATCGCGGGGCGGCGGCCGAGCGGCTTGCGCATGCGGTGAAGCATCAGCAAGCCATCACCGTGTTTGGCGATTACGACGTCGACGGCACGACCAGCGCCGCAGTGCTCACGGGCATCCTCGAGCAGCTCGGCGGGCGCGTGTCGGTGTTGCTCGCGAGTCGCTTCGATGGCGGCTACGGGCTGAGCGATGCCGCGCTCGATCACGTGCTCGAGACCAAGCCTGCGGTGCTCGTGACCTGCGACTGCGGCTCGAGCGATCACGCGCGGCTCGAGCGAGCGCGCAAGCGCGGGATCGACTGCATCGTCGTCGACCATCACTTGGTGCCGAGCGAGGCGCTGCCTGTGATGGCGTTCATCAATCCGCATCGGCCGGATTGCGGGTTTTCTTACAAAGGTCTGTGCAGCGCGGGGCTCGCGTTGTCGCTCGGCGCTGCGGTGCGCGCACGGCTCGGCGCGACGCTCGACCTGCGCCCATTTCTCGATTTGGTGGCGCTCGGCACGGTCGCGGACGTAGCGCCGCTCGATGGCGATAACCGCCGCTTGGTGCGCGCCGGCCTCGCGCGTCTGGGGGCCGACGATGCGCGACCGGGCATCGCCGCGCTGCGCGAGATCGCCAAGATCGCGCGCGGCGTCCCGATCGGCGCGGGCGACATCGGATTTCGATTGGCTCCGCGGCTCAACGCAGCCGGCCGGCTCGGCGATCCGATGCTCTCGCTTGCGCTGCTGCGCGCGCGTAACGCCGAGGAAGCGCGCGGCCTCGCGGCGCGGCTCGAGCAGCGCAACGAAGAGCGCAAGACGATCGAAGCGGGCGTGTCTGCGGGCGCGATGGCGCAGGTCCAAGAGATCTACGGCGCAGCTCCGCGCAGCGGCGTCGTGGTTGCGAGCGCGGAATGGCATCGCGGCGTGCTCGGCATCACCGCGGCCCGGTTGTGCGATCGCTATGGCGTGCCGGCGATCGCGATCGCGATCGAAAATGGCCTCGGTCATGGCAGCTGTCGCGGGCCCGAAGGCGTCAAGACGTTCGATGCCGTCACGCATTGTGCCGAGTATTTAGAGCGTTTCGGCGGCCACCAAGCCGCGAGCGGTCTCACCGTGCGCGAGGAACGGATCAGCGCATTTCGCGACGCATTCGCTTCGTTCACGCAGCGGTCCGAGGAAGCTGCGCTCGCCGTCGGGGAGCACGCGGTGGACATGGCGGTCGGCAGCGATGCGTTTCCATTGCCCACTGCGCGCGAGCTCTTGGCGCTCGAGCCGGTGGGCGAGGGCAACCGCGAGGCGGTGTTTCTGCTCGAACGCGCGCGCGTCGAGCAGAGCAGCGTAGTCGGTCGCGGCCATTTGAAGCTGCGCCTGCGCGTCGGGGAGCAGTCGCTGTCCGCGTTCGGTCTCGACTTGGGCGAGCGCCTGCCGACCCGCGGCCAGGTCATCGATGCCGTGGGGTCGCTGCGCCTCGACAACTATCGTGGCGACGGCAGCCTCGAGCTGCGACTGCAAGACTTCGCGCTGTGAATCCGTTTCGGCAGCGAATCGGGAAGCGAACGTTGCGGCGCGCCCTTCGGCGTCTAGCTCATCCTCGCCTTCGGCTGGCACGTTTCGGGTTTTCCGGGCTAGAGTCCGCCCGGCTGTGCGTCGTCCGGCCCTTAGGCTTTGGAGGCTCGACCCGATGCTCGCTCGAACGTTCGCTCGCACTGCTCGCTGTTTAGTCGCAGCAGTTTGCTTGGCAGTCGCAAGCACCGCGCTGGTCACCGCTTGCAGCAGCACGGCGCAAGCGCAGGCCACTGCTGACGATATGCCCACGCCGGTGTCGGCCGACTACAAAGGCATGATCGGCCTTGGCCTGATCGGCGCGGAGCTCGGCTTCGTGCTGCCGGCGATCGCGGGCCTGCACGATACCTGGGCGTTCATCGTCTTTCCGGTCGCCGGTGCGGCGGCGGGTGCGGTCGGTGGCTACTTCCTGCTCGAGCAAGGCGCAGGCGAGCCCGAGCTGGCGGTGGCGTCGCTGACCGCGGGCATGGCGCTGCTCATCCCCGCGATGATCATCACGTTGAGCGAGACCGCGTACGAGCCGGAGCGATCTGTCGCGCCGGTCGCGCTGGTGCAGGTCACCGAGCGCGGCGTTGCCTTGTCCACGCCAGGCGTGAGCGTGGTGCCCGGCGCCAGCGCGCGCGAGAGCCTGCGCACGGGCGCGAGCATGGCGCGCGAGGTTCGCGTTTCGCTCGTGTCCGGCCAGTTCTGATGCGCGAGCAGTGGGGCGCGTGCTGCCTGCGGGTCGCGGCTCCGTGAACAGCGGGCTCGTCGCGCGTGTTCGTCGCACGCTGAACGAGCGCGGTCTCATGACGCGCGGTGCTCGCGTGTTGGTCGCGTGCTCGGGCGGCCCCGACTCGGCCGCGCTGCTGTTCGCGTTGAGCGCGCTGACGTCGGAGCTCGATCTCGTGCTCGAGGTCGCGTCGGTCGATCACGGCCTGCGCGTCGATGCCGCAAAGGATGTGGAATGCGCGCGTGCGCAAGCCCAGCAGGTCGCGGTGCCGTTTCACGCGTTGCGCGTCGAAGTCGCGGGCACCGGATCGCTCCAGGCCGCTGCGCGCGATGCCCGCTACGCCGCGCTGCGAGCGCTCGCGGCGCAGACAGGCGCCACGCGCATCGCGGTGGGTCACACCCAAGACGACCAGGCCGAGACCGTGCTCTTGCGGCTGCTGCGAGGGACCGGCCTGCCAGGGCTTTCTGCGATCTCGCCGCTGCGCGAAGACGGCGTGGTTCGGCCGCTGATCGATTGCCGTCGCGCCGAGGCGCTCGCGTACGTGCAGCAGCAAGGCGTTCCGATCGCCCGTGACCCCTCGAATCAAGACCCGGCTTTTTCACGGGTACGCGTGCGGGCAGAGCTGCTGGAGTGGATGGTCCGCGAGGATCCCCAGGTGATCGGACACCTCGCTGCGGTCGCGGACGACGCCCGGGATGCGCAGGAGGCGCTCCTGCCGGTCGCTCGCGCGTGGGTAAGTCGGGTTCTCAGCGGACCGGCCGAAAACGTTGCTACCGGCTCTTTCGATATTTCTGACTGGCTGCCGCAGCCGAGGGCGCTCGTGCGTCTTGCGCTTCGCGAGCTCGTGCGTAGCCGAACCGGGCTCGAGCTCGGACGCACCCACCTCGAGCAGCTC
>JAYUYY010000213.1:0-2615 GCA_043752225.1 Sandaracinaceae bacterium
GCGGCTCGCGTCTACGTTGACGTACACCGGCACCTTCGGATCGGCGAACGCCGTCTCCTTTAGATAGGGAGCGAAGCGCTCCTCGGCCGGCTTCATCAAGCTCGAGTGAAACGGCGCGCTCACCGGCAGCGCTCGCACCTTCGCGCCCTCGGATTGGATCCGGGCGCTCGCGCGCTCGACCGCGGATTTCTCGCCCGCGATCACCAGCTGGCCGGGGCAGTTGTAGTTGACCGGCTCGACCACGCCCTCGGTCTCGGCGCACGCGCGCTCGATCGCCGCGAGCTCACCGCCGAGCACGGCGGCCATCGCGCCAATGCCGACCGGAACGGCCTCTTGCATCAGCTGGCCGCGCTTGCGCACGAGCCTCACCGCGTCTTCGAACGAGAACGTGCCGGCCGCCACGTGTGCGCCGTACTCGCCAAGGCTGTGACCGGCGGCGACATCGCATTCCTCGCCGAACGCGCGCAGCAGCGCGATCGCCGTGGTCAGGATCGCCGGCTGCGAATTGGCCGTGAGCTGCAGCGCGTCCTCGGGCCCGCTGAAACACAGGCCTGAAAGCGACTCGCCGAGCGCGCGGTCCGCGCTCTCGAACACCGCGCGACCCGCGGCGGTGTCGTCGTTCACGGCTTTGCCCATGCCGACCTGTTGGCTGCCCTGACCCGGGAACACGAACGCGACCTTAGCCATCGAAGAGCCTCCCATGCAGCCAATCCGGACTAGTTCAGCGCCGGCTACGGCTGCGAGCGGCGCAGACGGTGCGGGGATTTGCGTACGCGCGCAACCCCTACTGCGGTGCGAGCCGTGCCGGTAGCGCTGTCAGCGCATGGCATGCCTAGGCTATGATTAAGGCATGAAGGCGCCCCGGGTGGTCGTCATCCTTGCGGATGGCGTGGTGAGCGCCGAGGGCGCCACGTTGGCGGAGCTGCTCGGATCACATGCCGGGCGCTATCGCGTGGTCACCGGAGTCCCCGGGATGTTGGTGCTGCAAGAGGACGTGCCGAGCGGCAAGAAGCGCGTGCGCGTGCTCGCTGCGGGCGAGATTATCGGCAAGAGCTCGGTGCTCGAGATCGTATCCGCCGCAGCACAGAACGGCTGGCGCGGCGAGCTCACGGTACTGGCTGGCGACACGACGCGCCGCGTGCTGATCGATCAAGGCGCGCTCAAGGCCGCGTTCAGCAACGTGCCGAGCGAGCGGCTCGGCGAAGTGATGGTGTCACTCGGCTCGATCACGCCCGACCAGCTCGCGCGCTGCGTGCTCGAAGCGAGCGAAGGCCGGCGCTTTGGCGAGATCGCGCTCGAGCACGGCTTCGTCGATCGCCAAGGCTTGTTCACGATGCTGCAACAGCAAGCCGAGCGCATCTTCCAGAACGCGCTGCTCGTGACCGAAGGTCGCTACACCTTCGTGCTCACCGAGGACGAAGATGACGCGCCTGCGATGACACTGCACATGCCGATTCAGAGCCTGTTGCTCGAGAGCGTGCAGCGGATGGACGAGATGGCGCTCTTCCGCGCGCGCATCCCGAACGGCGCGCTGTGTCCAGTGCTCACCGACGCCGCTACGCGGCGCACGCTCACGGAATCATTGCGTCCGGTGACCGAGCTCGCCGACGGCACGCACAGCATCATGGAGATCGGCCGCGCGCTGCATCTCGATGAGTTCGAGGTCACCAAGCTCGTGATGCAGCTCTTGCAGATCGGCACCGTCGAGCTGCGCGATCGCCAGTCGCTCGGGCGCGAGAGCGTCGAGCGCATCGTCAAGCAGCTCAACGACATCATGCGCGAGATCCGCGACACGGTAGAGCGCCACGGCGGCAAGAAGGACATGCTGTGGACGCTGCAGCAGTGGGTCGGCGACGCGGAGATCAGCCAACACTTCGGGCCGACGCTGCGGCTCGACGCCGACATCTCGGCCGACGCAACGCTGCGCCAGCTCGAGAGCTTGCGGCTCGATCGCCCGCTCGAGACGTTGCACCGCGCAGCGCACGAGCTGGTGAGCTTCGCGATGTTCTCGGCCGCACCGACCTTGCCGCGCGAAGCCGAACGCTCGCTGTCGAAGTGGGTCAACCAGCGGTTGTCGCGGCTCAAGCTGTAGTGCACGCCGAAGCGGCGCTGCTCAACGTTCGCGTCGATCCTCTGAGAGCGCGGCGATTAGATCTTTCGCGGACGTCACGGGCAAGCGCTGGGGTGGGCCAGCTTCTGTGATGGTCGCGAGCGCGCACGTTGGAAGGCGCACGTCGTCTCCGAGGGTGGCTTTCAGAATCTCGAGATCGACCGAACGCATTTGTCGCAACCTAGCTTCGGCCTGCTGTGGAATCAAATCGCGGGCGCATTCAGCGGTCGATGTTGCGGCACCACGTTGAGAGGCCGCGGGTCGATCGGTAGCTGGCTGTCTGGCGGATTGCGGATGTCGGGGTGCGGGACGCGCGGCTTGCGCTTGCGGCGGTGGAGACAAGACGACTCGACCTCCGTACGCCGCGCAAGCCGCGCTCGGACACGCATGCCAATTTTGCGGAAAGTCCACGGTCGCTTGCATCTCGGCTCGCTGGTTCGCGCAGCTCCTGGATTCAGGGAAGTAGAGCATTGCAAGTCGAGATCGACTGCTAGTTGGGCGAGCT
>JAYUYY010000214.1:0-16082 GCA_043752225.1 Sandaracinaceae bacterium
CGACTGGCCCGCGCGCCGCGGATCCGCGTGCGGTCGAGAAGTACGTCGCCGCGACCAAGCTGCTCGAGCCGCCCGCAAAGGAAGCGGCGCGAAGTGACAAGCGCGATGACAGCCGTGCCGTGACGCTGCTCGAAGAAGCGCTCGCGCTCGATCCCAACCTTTGGGAAGCGCGTCATGACTTGGGCGTGCTCTACCGACAGCGCGGCGACACGCTGCGCGCGCTCGAAGAGCTCGAGCACGCGCATGAAACGGCGCCGGCCGCCAACGAGCCGCTGCTCGCGCTTGCGGAGGCCGAGCACGCGCTTGGCAACCGCGAGCGCGCGTCCGAGCTGTTGCAGGCGTATGCCGAGCGCAGCCCGCGCTCGGTTGCGGCGCGCGTCGCGCTGAGCGCGCTGCATCGCGAGAGCGGCGCGTATGATCTCGCGCTCGCGCAAGCGCGCGAGGCGCTGCTGCTCTCGGCCGGCGAGACGACCTCGCAGCTCGACGCGCTGCTCGAGATCGGCCGCGTGTATCGCGCGAAGAGCGAGCTCGATGTCGCCGACTTGGTGTTTCAGAAAGCCGCAGCGCTGGACGCAAAAAGCCCGCGTCCGCACAATGAGCTGGGATTATCGGCCGTGGTGCGCGGAGACACACAGCTCGCGTTTCAGAAGTTCGAGGCGGCGCTCGTTCTCGACGGCGCCTTTGCGCCTGCGCGGCTCAACCGCGCGGTCGTGTTGTTGCGCGCCGGCAGCTACGAGCGCGCGGCGGCCGAGTATCGGAAGGTGCTCGAGCAAGACGAGAGCCACGCTGCGGCGCACGTCGGGCTCGGCATCGCGCTGCGCGGGCTCGGCAAGCACGAAGAGGCCGCGGCCGAATACGAGAAGGTGCTGCGCACAACGCCCAACCATGTCGCCGCGTTGTTCGATCTCGCGATCGTGCAGAGCGAGCACTTGAGCAAACCCAAGGAGGCGGCCGAGCGCTTCAAGCAATTCCTCGATGTGGCGCCGGATGGTCCAGCGCGCGACTTCGCGCAGCGCGCGATCGAGCAAGCCCACGCGAGCCAGGCGCAGCCATGAAGATCTCGGCCTGCGGGCTCGCGTGGGTGTTGGCATCGCTGTTCTCGGCGAGCCAACCCGTGGCGCACGCGCAAGACAAGCCCGCGAATGGCGCGAGCCCAGCTGCCGATAAGACCGCCGACAAGACCGCCGACAAGAAGGAAACTCGCGCGAGCCGAGCTCGGGCGAAAAGGGCCAAGCGCGCTCGCGACAAAGCTGCGGCCGAGGTAGCGCCCGCGCCTAGCACGCAAGCGGCTGCTCCAACCACGAAGGAATCGAAAGCTCCCGCCCCGCCGGCCAACGCCGATGCCTCCGCGCTCAGCCAAGACAACGTGCGCAAAGAAGGCGACACCGAAGTGAAGACGCTCGAGTTCTCGGGCCTCGACATCGACGGCGAGCTCAAGACTCCGCAGCTGCTCTATTTCCTCACGCGCTTGCGCGCGGAGTTCGGTCGCCCGCGCTTGCCGCATCGCTCGTTCATGCCGGAGCTGTCGCGCTCGACGGCAGAGAAGGCGCTGCGATGACGACTGCTGCACTGCAGCTCGAGCGCCCGCTGCGCGTCGCGTGGCTTTGGAACGGCACGCTGCTCGGAGAGCGCATGCTCACGCACGCTGAGCCGGTGGAGATCGGCGGCGACGCGCCCGGTGCTGTGCCCGCACCCGAAGGCCTCGGTGTCGATGAAGGTTTCTCGCTGCTGCTGCCGAGCGGCGCAGGCCACAGCTTCGCGCCCGACCCGCGCTTGCGCGGGCTCTTGTGGCTGTCCGGGCAACGCACGCCGGTGCATGCGATCGGCTCGCCGGTCGCGATCGGCGCGCGCGACTTTGGCCTCGTGCAGCTCGGTGGCCTGTCGGTGTTCTTCCAGTCGGTGCGACCGCTGCCGGTCGAGACGCCGCGGCGCTTGTCGCGCGATGGCGCGCTGCTCGCGTGCCTCGGGCTCTCGGTGTTCGTGCACGTCGCGGCGCTTGTGTTCTTGTTCTTGGTCGCCGCGCGCGAATTCTCCGAGCCGAGCGGGCTCGAGCTCGACGACCAGCTGTTGCGTGAGTTTCTCGTCGTGCAGCCACTCGACGAGCCCGACCTCGCAAAGCATGCCGCGAAAGCCGCCGAAGAGCGCGGCCTGCGCGCGCGCGACGAAGCGGCGGGCAAGCGCGCGGCGCGCGATGAAGGCAAGCTCGGCAACCGCGATGCGCGTGCACAGCGCACCGAGATCACGGGCGCGCCGGCCGATGCGATCGCTGCCAAGGTGCGCGGCCTGGGCCTGCTCGGCGTGCTCGCGGGTGGCCAAAGCGCGCTCGGCCAAGCGCTCAACGCGCCCTCGCTGGATGGATTGCTCGGCGGTCTCGGGTCGGTCTCGAATCAAGTTGGCCAAGGCAGCGGCGGCCTCGGGCTGCGCGGCAGCGGCTCGGGCGGAGGTGGTCAGAGCCACGGCGTCGTGTACGGCGCAGGCGAGATGGGCACCGCGGTCGGCGGCGGTCGCGGCAAAGACAAAGGCCTCGGCGGTGGTCGCGGTGCGCGTGAAGCCGGCGTCGAGCTCGACGCTGGCGGCGCGAAGGTCAGCGGTTTTCTCTCGAAGGAGCAGATCAACCGCGTCGTGCAGGCCAACCGCGCCGCGATCAAATACTGCTTCGAATCGGCGTTGCAGCACGAGCCGCAGCTCTCCGGCGCGATGACCGCGCACTGGCGCATCGATCGCAGCGGCGCGGTTTCGACCGTGCGCGTCGCGAAGACCACGCTGAGCAATGCCAAGGTCGAAGGTTGCGTGCTGCGCCAGATCAAGCGCTGGCAGTTTCCCAAGCCCGACGGTGGCGAGGTGGATGTCGACTATCCGTTCTTGTTCCGGGGGGGCGCATGAGGACCACAAAGCGCATCGCGCGGATGCTCGGCTCGCTCGCGCTCGCGGCTTGCGCGGAAGAGCGCCGTTATGTCGGCGATGGTCTCGAGACGGTGGCGATCACCGAGGACACGACGCCTGTGTACGCGACCGAGGACGGCGCGATCTACATCGTCGAGAGGCGCATCGACCTGCCGGTGCGCGAGCCAACGCAGATGACGCTCGACGACCTCGCGCAGGGCACCGAGCGTTACGAGAGCCTGCCGTTTCCGCGCCTCCCCTACGTCGAGCGCGGCGATCTCGAGACGCAGATCGACTTCACCATCTCGAGCCTCGACAGCGAAGAGCGTGATATCGGCGTGATCGTCAACGGCTACAACGAGTTTCACGAGTACGTGCCGGGCGTGATCGTGATCGACGAAGAGCCCACGCCGGAGATCTCGCAATGGGAGCGCGTCTACACGCTCGCGGGAGGCGCGCGTCTCTCCGCCACCGTGCGCGAGGATGAGCTCGACGAGATGGCGGTCGATCTCGCGACGGTCGTGAACGGCGCGCCCAATTCATCGCAGGTCGTGTACTTCGAGAATCAATCGAGTGAGGACGCGCGATCGCAACCGTACATCCCCGAGGTGATCCCGGGCCTGGTCGGTGTGCGGATCGGGCTGCGCACGCTGACGCCTGCGGTCGTGTTGCTCGAGTTTTCGGTGCGCGTGCGCGACGTCGAAGCGCGACTGGCCGAGGACGGCGATCCGGTGCTGGTGGCGAATCCCGCGCCGTTCGCGCCGGTGATGGAAGAAGAATGATGCGCGGGCGAGCGAGCAGCGTGCTGGCTGGATTGCTCGCCTTCGCAAGCGCGCTCGCATGCTCGCGCGCGCACACTCAACAGGCGTACGTCGAGCCCAAGGACGCGACCCGGCTCGACGTCGAGCGCTTGCCGCCGGAAGCGATCGAGCTGACGCGCGACGTCTACGCGCACGGCTTCTATCTCGAAGGCTTCGTCGGTGGCCGCGGATTTTCCGGAGGCCTCGGTCGCTACGCGGAGCCGGGGCTGTGGGCGAGCGTGCTCGTGGGCTACGAGGTCGCGCCATGGCTGATGCTCGCTGCAGGCGTAGAGCTCTCGATGCATGCGATGAAGGCGCCGTCGCCGCCCGCAGCGCTGAGCTTCGAGCGAATCAACGCGCTGTTTACGCCGCGGCTACAGCTCGCGTTCTCGGAGCGCGCCGCGATGTTCATCGGGCCCGAGCTGGTGGCCGGCGTCTCGCCGGGCGACATGCTGCGCGTCTACGGCTTCAATCGCGCGCACGAGCTGGGCGTTGGCTACGGCGGCTCGCTCGGCTTTGATTGGCATTTGGCCAACCGCCATCACTCGCTCGGTCTCTTGGCCGGCGCTCGGCTCGAGCCGAGCCTACAAGGCGTGTCCGGCGAAGTGACGATCGCGATCCACAGCGCGGCGTACTTGAAGTACGTGTTCTAGATCCGCGACGTAAGCTCGCTCAGCCCGCGTCAGTACCACTGCCGGTGCCGCCGTCGAGATGATCGAGGTCGGTGACATCGTCCTCGCAACCGACAGCGGCGAGCGACAGCGCGAGCAACAATCCGAGCACCAAAGCGTGAAGAGCGTTCGTCACTGAGACCGTCCTTTGCATGCAGCCGGTGATTTCCTCAGCAGGCAGCCACGCGCGCACCTTCTAACGTGCGCTCCGTCTGCACGGCAAGACCGCTAGCCGCATGTCACAACGCGCATGTCACAACGTTGGCCTCTCGGGGACCCCATGGCATGCTAGCCCGCGATGCCGACTGGCTTACATTCTCTACTACCGTTGCTCGCGCTTGCGAGCTTGAGCCTGAGCGCGTGCGCGTATCGGCATCACACGACGCCGCTCCAAACGGTGCCCAATCCGCCGCGCTCGGCCCAGGACTGGCCGCGCGGCGTTTACGGTCTCCGCGTGCTGTCGGCGCTGGCAAAACAAGGTCAGCTCTCGGGCTTGCCTTGGGATGACGACGGCACGTTGCCGGACACGTTCCTGCGCCTCTATATCGATGGCAAGCAGGTCTGGCAGTCGGAGGTCGCGCAGGACGACGACTCACCGACCTGGAACGCAGGCTTGCCGCGCAATATCGTCGTGCCCGACACGAGCAGCTTTCGTCTCGAGCTTTGGGATTGGGACACCATGGTCTCGGCGGACGCGATGGGCCATATCGAGCGTCGCGGTCTGCCAGGCAACGTGACGCCGGGCACCGAGTCGCGGCTCACGCTCAACAGCGGTGCCGTGGTGACGCTGATGCTCACGCCTCCGCTGCCGCGGCGCGGCATCGGCCTGCGCGTCGAGCTGCACCCGGAGTATTTGAAAGTGCTGTCGGTCGAGCCGTACTCGCCGGCTGCCCGCGGCGGGATTAAGTCCGGCGACCACATTGTCGGGATCGGCGGCACGCGCGTGTCGCAGCTCGGCGAAGACAAGGCCGCTTCGGAGCTGTCGTTGGTTCTCGATCGCGGCGCGCACACGCTGCAGGTCGCGGATGCAAGTGGGGCTGAGCGCGAGGTCGCGCTCGATCAGGGGTACGTTTGGCAAGTGATGTGACGCATGGCGGGTGAGGAGCTGCTGATCGCCGAGAGCGACGACCGGGACCGCGAAGGGCTCCGTAAGCTTTTTGACGACCAGGGTTACGTCTGCACTGCGCTCGGCGACATGGAGTCCGCGCAGCAGCTCGTGCAGCGCAAGTTCTTCTCGGCGGCGCTGATCGATCTCGACTTCGGCGGCCATGGCGGTGGGCTCGAGCTGCTGCGCTTCATCGAGCAGAACTCGAAGCCGACCCGGCTGGTGCTGCTCGCGGGCCGGCGCTCGTTCGAGGACGCGGTGGAAGCACTGCGCCTGGGCGTCGTGGACATCGTCTCAAAGCGCCCCGACCAAATCGCGTATCTGCTCGCGGCGGTGCGGCGCGCTTCGGATATGTCGCATGCGAAGGACACCAAGGGCGCGCTGATGGCCGACGTGCGCGGCCTCTTGGAAGACTCGCTCAAGATCATGTTCGCGATGGGCCGCAAGCTGTACGGCGGCGACTCGAGCGGCACCGGCGTCTCGATCAAGCCGGCGATCCTGGTGATCGATGAAGACCAAGGCTTCCTCAAGCAGGTCGCCGAGCTGCTGCAAGACAAGCCCTGGGACGTCTCGGTCGAGCTCAGCGGCGGCTCGGGCCTCGATCGCGCCTCGACGTTCAGCTTTCAGATCGTCGCGGTGCGCGAAGAGCTGAGCGATCTGCCAGGACCGCTCGTGCTCAAGTCGGCGCAAGCGCAACAGACTCAGATGATGGGCGTTGTCTACTCGACGGTCGGGCAGGGCAAAGCCGAGCGCTACGAGCTCGGCCGCGCGCAAAAGCGTTGGCCGTTCGCGGGTCCGCAAGATCTCGTGCGCTGTCTCGAAGAGCTGGTGGCCGAGAACGCGAGCCGGCGTGAAGAGCGCCGCTACATGCAGCAATTTCGCTCCGAGCACGGCGCGTTCCTGAAGCGCTTTGCGGACCTCAAGGCGCGCGTCGACGCGCTCACCGACTGAGCGCGCATGCCGCGCGTGCCACGCTTTGGGCTGCGCGCGCAGATCGTCCTGGCGCTGCTGCTCGTGTTTGCGCTTTCGTTCGCGCTGCTCGGCGCTGCTGCGCTGCAGCTCACGCGTAGCGCGTCCGAACGCGAGCACGGAAAGGTCACGAAGATCGCGCTCGAGTCGATGCTGAGCGCGCTCAGCGCGGCGCGACTCGCGGGTGGACTGACGGAGCGCGAGAGCATCGCGGCGCTCGACGCTTCGGTCGTGAGCTTTGGCGAACGGATTACCGCGCGCGGCGTGCGCATCGAGCGACCCGACGGCAGCATGGTGCAGGTCGGCGTGCAGCCGCGCGAGCCCGGCATCGCGACCGCGATGAGCAGCGGGGAGCGCGTGACGGTGTGGCCGTCGCAGGTGAGCGCGCGCGCGTACGCGCCGCTCGCGAACTTGCTGGTATTTTACGTGTTGCTCACCGGGAGCGCGGTCGTCGTGCTGGCGTATTTGGCGCTCACGCATCTGATCATTCGGCCGCTCGATCGCTTGAGGCTCGGCAGCGAGCTGCTCGCGCAAGGCTCGCTCGAGACGCGCGTGCCCGAGCAAGGCGTCGCCGAGGTCGCGCATCTCGCGGCGACGTTCAACGCGATGGCCGAGCAGCTCAAGCAAAAGCGCCAAGCGCTCGAGAACCGCTTGCGCGAGCTCGAGCAGATGACCACCGAGCTGCGCACGACGCAGCAGCAGCTGATCCACGGCGAGAAGCTGGCGTCGGTCGGAAGGCTCGCGGCGGGCGTCGCGCACGAGATCGGCAACCCGCTCGCGGCGATCCTGGGCTTCGTCGAGCTGTTGCGCGGCAGCGAGCTGGAGCCCGATGAACGCGCCGAATTTCTGCTGCGCATCCAGCGCGAGACCGAGCGCATCCATTTGGTGATCCGCGACCTGCTCGACTTCGCGCGCCGCGATCCCGAGCTCGAGGCAGGACAAACCGCGAGCCTGGCCGAGGCGATCGATGACGCGGTGAGCTTGATGCGGCCGCAGAAGCGCGAGGTCGAGATCCACGTCGCGCTCGAGCCCGGGATCGACCGCGTCTACGGCGCGCCGCAGCGCATCACACAAGTCATTCTGAATTTGCTGCTCAACGCGATCGACGCGCTGCAAGGCCGCGGCGAGATCCGAATCGCTGCGCGCGCGAGCTCAAACGAGCTGTGCACGATCAGCGTGATCGACAGCGGACCGGGCATCGCATCCGAGATGCTCGATCGCTTGTTCGAGCCGTTCACCACGACCAAAGCACCCGGCAAGGGCACCGGGCTCGGGCTTGCGGTCTCGCACTCGCTGATCGAGTCGATGGGCGGGCGGATCACCGCGCGCAATCGCTTTGAAGGTGGCGCGTGCTTCGAGCTGCAGCTGCGTCGCGCGCACGCGGATGACGGGTCGAGCTAACCGCAAGCGCGCTACTCGGTAAACGCGCGCTCCACGGCGTCGTCCTCGGTCGCAGGTCCGGTCTCTTGCGCAGCTTCGTCCGGCGTCGCGTCGAACGCGGCTCGGATCGCTTGCGCTTGCTTGCGGCTGGCTCCGGCCGCGATCAGCTCCGCTTCGTTCGCTGCGCGCACCGCACGCAACGAGCCGAGCTGCTTGAGCAAGCGGCTGCGCGTCTTGTCGCCGACGCCGCGGATCGCGTCGAGCTCGCTGGTCAGCGTGCGGCGCTGCCCGAGCTTGATGCGCAGCGTATTGGCCGAGCGGTGCGCTTCGTCGCGCGCGTACGCCAGGATCTGCATCGCGGAGCCGCCTTCGCGCAGCTCGATCGCATTCTTGCGGCCGGGCAAGTACACGCGATCGACGACCTCTTCGCGGCGCGGATCGGCTTTCTCTTTCGCCAGCGCCGCGAGGCTCAAGTCGCTGATGCCGAGCTCGGCGAGCGCGCGCTCCGCCATCGCGAGCTGACCTTTACCGCCGTCGACCAGCAACAGATCGGGCAGCTGCCAGCGCACGTCAGGTTGTGGGCCTTGCGAGCGCTTGAAGCGCCGCGAGAGCACCTGATGGATCGCGCTGTAGTCATCGCCCGGCGTGACGCCGCGCACGTGAAAGCTGCGGTAGCCTTTTTTGTCCGGCTCACCCATCCGAAACGCGACGATCGCGGCGACCGTGTCGCTGCCCGCGTGATGCGAGATGTCGATGCACTCGATGCGCTCGGGCACGCGCGGTAACGCGAGCCGAACGCGGATCTGCTCGAGCTTGCCGCGGACGTCCTCGCGCGCGCGCGCCTTCTCGCGAAACGCGTGCGCCGCGTTGTCGGTCGCCATGCGCAAGAGCTCGGCGCGTTGCCCGCGGCGCGGCTGCAAGATGCTCACGCGCCCGCCGCGCTGCTCGCAGAGCAGCGCTTCGAGCCCGCTCGATGCTTCAATCGGCGTCGGCAAGATCACTTCGTTCGGCACGAAGCTGCTGCGGCCGTAGTACTCGGTCACGAACGACGCGAGCAGCTCGTCGTCCGGCAAGCGCACGTCATTGAGCTCGAACGTGCGCACGGTGACCACGCGCCCGCGCCGCACGAGCAACACGCTCACTTCGGCTTTGTCGCTGTGGCGGTACAAACCGAACACGTCTTGATCGAGGTCGCTGACCAGCGACACGCGCTGCTTCTCTTGCGTCGACTCCACCGCGCGCAGCTGATCGCGGTACAGCGCCGCGGTCTCGTAGCGCAGCTGGTCGGCCGCGGTGCTCATCGCGTGCTTGAGATCCGACACCAGCTCGTCGTGGCGGCCTTCGAGAAACAAGCTGACGCCGCGGACTTGCTGCGCGTAATCGTCCTTGGGCACATCGAACGCGCACGGCCCCGGGCAGCGCCTGATCTGGTACTGCAAGCACGGCCGCTTGCGGCTCTGCAGCTCGGCATCCGTGCACGTGCGCAGCTGGAAGTGGCGGTTGACGACGCGCAGCGTAGAGCGCGCCGCGCTCGCCGAGTGATACGGCCCGAAGTAACGCGAGCCATCTTTCTTCGGCTTGCGCACGACCTCGAGCCGCGGCCAGGTCGCGCTCGGATCGAGCCGCAGCGACAAGAACTCTTTGTCGTCGCGCAGCTTCACGTTGTAGCGAGGCTGCAGCTCCTTGATCAGGCTGTTCTCGAGCAGCGCGGCTTCTTTCTCGCTGGTCGTAACGAAGGTCTCGAGGTCGCCGATTTCGCGCTCGAGCCGCTCGATGAAGTAGCGATCGTCGGAGTTGCTCGCCTGAAAGTAGCTGCGCACGCGGCTCTTGAGGCTCGCGGCTTTGCCGACGTAGAGCGGCTCGCCTGCGCGATCGCGAAAGACGTAGACGCCCGGGCGCTGCGGGAGCTGCTCGAGCTTGTTCTTGACGTTGTCGTCGGGCACGGCCGAGCGATCTCTAGCGCCGTTCGGCTCGCAGCACACGCGCATCGGTCACGATCAGCTGCACCGGCACGTCGCCGTCGGTATTCGGCAGCTCGCCGAGCAGCTCGTGCTCGTAGCAAATGCCGACCGTGATCGCGCGCGGCAACCGCTCTAGTAAACGATCGTAAAAGCCCTTGCCGTAGCCGACTCGGTAACCGGAGCCATCGATGCACAGCGCAGGCACGAGCACGAGATCGAAGCGCTCGTCCTCGATCCGCGGCGAGCTCGCGGGCGGCTCCATGATCCCCCAGCCGCTCTCAATAAGCGACTCGACAGGCATGTGCTCATGCAGCGTGAGCGTCATTGGATTCGGCTCGGGATCGACGCGCGGCAAGCCGAGCTGCACGCCACGCGCGCGCAGCGCTGCGAGCGCCGCGGTCGGATCGGGCTCCTTGCGAAAAGCGTGAAAGCCCAAGACCGTGCGCGCGTTCGCGAGCTCGGGCAGCTCGAGCAAGCGTGCGCACAACGCTGCCGATCGAATCGCGCATGCATCGACGGTGAGCACGCGGCGCACGCTCTGCATGCGAGCGCGCAGCACGTCCTTCGCGCGCCTGCGCAGCTGCTCTTCGGCGCGCCGCTCGTACGTGCGCTGCTCGTCCGCGGCGGGATGATCCGAAGGGCTCGATTCGTTCATGGGGCGCTCGCGCTGTCCGGCTGGTCCGCGGCGCGCATTTTAGTCCTACGTGCGCCTACGCATCCACACACAAATCCTATGAGAGTTGCGAGGTCTCTACACGCGCTCTACGAGTCTGCGTCGATCGCGAGCTGCTCGTCGATCCGTGCGAGCGCGCTCGTGATCGCCGTGCGGCTGATCCGATCGGCCTCTGCGAGCTTCTGCTTGACGGTCTTGAGCTCGTCCGCCAAGCCGAGCGAAACAAGCGCTAAAAGCTGGGCGGAAGAGGCTCCGCGCGCGCCGGCATCGGTCAAACGCTGCATGCGTTCGTTCACGATCCCAGCGAGCTCGGCCAGATGTGTTTGATCGGCGTCGGAGACGATCTTGAACTTCGCGCCACCGATCTCGAGGGTTATCGTGCGCTTCACGCGTACATCTGTAGCGACCCCCAAACCGCTCAGTCAAGCGTGCGGGGCTTACAAAGCGGAGCGGCCACATGCGGGCCCGGATCCACGAGCGCCTCGCATAATCTGAAAAGAAGGCTCGCTGGGCGACCGTGATATCCTGGCCGCCTGCTTCGCCCGCTCGGTGTTTGCCGCATGCAGCGATGACGCCGCCGGATCTAGCGACGCACACTTGGAGCGCGGCATGCGCCATTCCACCCAAGCTTCGCGAGCGGTCATCGAGCCATGATCAAGGTTGAGTGCGTTTCCTGTAAGGCGCCGTACGAGCTCGACGAGCGACGCATCCCTGAAAAGGGAATGAAGATGCGTTGCCCTAAATGCGGCACGAGCTTCGGCGTAACGCGACAAGGCATTTCGAACGAGAGCACAGCGGCGTCGCCGCCTGCGGTCGCTCCGCCACCGGCTGCGGGAGGCGGAGGCGTGCCGAAGATGACGATGCTCGGCCAGGCGGCGCCGGGCGGTGCTGGGCTGCCGATGATGCCGCCTCCAGCGATCGCAGCGCCAAAGAAGCCTGCAGCTCCGATCGCTCCGATCGCTCCACCCGCGGCAGCGATCGCTCCACCCGCGGCAGCGATCGCTCCGCCTGCGCCCGCTGCAGGTCGGCCGCCGATGGGCACGATGATGGGCTTCGCGCCGCCGGTGCTCGACCCGAACAAGTTTCCGACCGGCGCGCTCGGCGAACCGCAAGCAGCGCCCGGTGCTCTGAAAGCCGCCGCGCCGCTCTCCGCTGCAAAGGGAGCGTTCGGCGCAGCGCCCGCGCCTGCCGCGCCGCCACCTGCGGCCGCAAAGCCCGCCGCAAAGCCGGTTGCAAACCAGGCGCTCGGGGCCGACTTCGACTTCGGCTCCGATCTGACCGATCTGCCGGCGCCACGCGTGCCGACGCCCGCGAAGAAACCTGCGGACGCGCCGCAGCTGCCTCAGGTGGACGACCTCAGCATGTCGAACATCCGGCTCGACCAGCTGCCGATGCCCAAGCGCGAAGTTGATCTGCCGCGGCCCAATGCGAGCGTCACGCCACCGCCGCACATCGCAGCCCAGATCGACGAAGACTTGCCCGCGCTGAAGCCGCAAGGGTTTGCGGATTTGCCGGCGGTGAAGCCACAAGGCTTCGCGGACCTGCCAGCGGTGAAACCGCAAGGGTTCACGGATTTGCCGGGGGTGAAGCCACAAGGGTTCGCCGACTTACCGGGCGTGAAGCCACAAGGGTTCACGGATTTGCCGGGGGTGAAGCCACAAGGGTTCACGGACTTGCCGGGCGTGAAGCCACAAGCGCTGGCGGATCTGCCGGCGCTTCGCACCGAGGTAGACTTGCCGGCGCCGAAGGGGCCTGCGCTCGCGTTCGGTGATCTCGATCTGCCGACGCCCAAGCAGAACGTGGATCTGCCTGCGCCGAAGGGCACAGCGGAGCTACCGGCTCTTAAAGGTCAGGTCGATCTGCCCAAGCGCGCGGGCGGCGTGCGCTTTGGCGAGATCGATTTGCCCACGCCCAAAGCGGGCGGCGTGGATCTGCCGACGCCCAAAGCGGGCGGCGTGGATCTGCCGACGCCGAAGGGCATGGTCGACCTGCCCGCGCCGCGCAACGACTTGCCGGTGCTGCGTGGCGGCGATGACTCGAGCTTCGCGGACATCTCACTCGACATGCCGGACCTCGGCTCCGACGAGGAGACCGCGCCCGACGATGGCTTCGGCGACATCGAGCTGCCGCCGCCCAAGCCCGCAGCCGACATGGTGGCTTCGCGTGAGCGCACGATGCAGGGCCAAGCGCGGCGCGCTCCGACCGGCATGGTGAAGGCCGCGCCGGCGATGGACACGAACGGCCCCGACTCGGAGCTGCCGCCATCGCTGCTCGGCGGAGACGAATCGAGCTTCGACGATTTGAATCTCGACGATGTGCTCGGACTCTCCGCGCCGCCGCCGAGCAGCAAGGGCACAGGCGGTGGTGCGCGTGCGGCGCGACCTTCGAAGCAACAGAGCTCGCTGCCGCCTTCGCTCGGCGACTCTGAGCTCGATAGCTCGCAAGACGAACTCCTCAGCGACGATCTTGTCGATGAGGAAGAGGAATACGAAGAGGGCGACGACTTCGGCGAGGAAGAATTCTCGGGCGAAGAGGAAGGCGAGGGCGGCGAAGAACAGGAGATGGAGTTCGGCATGTCCGGCGATGACGCCGACCGTGCCTCGCTCGCTCCCGAAGCGTTGCGACGTCAACGCGGTGAAGACTTCGAAGCGCGCCAAGCCGCGTCGCGCAAGCGCACCGTCACGATCGTCGTGCGCTTGGCCGCGTTCTTGGTGTTGCTCACCGCAGGCGCCGCGACGCTAGCGTTCACGGAGTACGGCATCTTCGGCGTGTATTACTGGGAACAGTGGTTGCCCGAAGCAGGCGATCCCGAGTTCGCGCGCGCCGCGATCCTTAAAGCCGAAAAGATCGCCGCGGCCGACACGTATACGGAGGTCCAGCGCTCGCTCAAGGAGCTCGGCGCCGCGCGCAGCAAGGCCGGTATCAACAGGACGCTGCTCAGCCGCGGTCTCTTGCATGAGTCGCTGTACGTCGTGCGCTTCGGTGACGATCCGGGCGCGTCGTCGCGCGCGGCCGCGATCTTGAAGCGGCTCGAAGAGCGCTCGGGCAAGGCGCCCGAGATGGACCTCGCGCGCGCAGCCTACGCCGCGCGCCGCAAAGCCTATCCGGATGCGATGAAATCGCTGGCGCTCGCGCGCAAGCAAGGTCCGCGCGATCCGTATGTCGAGCTGCTCGCAGGTGAAGTCGCGCTCGTTCAGAGCAAGCTCGACGACGCGGAGCGCTCGTTCGCACAAGCGCTCAAGCTCGGCGGTGCCGCGCGTGCGCAGTGGGGCCTTGCGCGCGTCGCGATCGCTCGCGGCGACAAAGAAGCACAGGCCTCAGCCGTCAACGAGACGCTCAAGCTGAGCCCCATGCACGTCGATGCGCGCATCGCCGAAGCGCAGATCGTGTGGGCACAAGGCAAAGAGGATCGCGGCGTGCATCTCCTGCAAGTCGCGCTCGGTCGCGAGCCCACCGAAGAGGATCGCTACTTGTGGAGCAGCAAGAGCTCGATGGCGGCCGGCTTCAGCGTGCTCGGCTACATCCATGAGACGCGCGGTCGCTCGCACTTGGCGCGCGACGCATACGATCAAGCCTTGAAGGCCGACGCGTACCGCGTGGAAGCGCTGCTCGGATCGGCGCGCGTGCTGCTGCGCGAGAAGCGTCCGAACGACGCGCTGCCGCGCTTCGAATCGGCGTTGAACTCCGCCACGAAGGGCGGAGTCAATCCGATCGTGCTCAGCGGCCGGCGCGCGGACATGGAAGCCAAGCTCGGCATCGGTCGCGTGTTGCTCGGCCTCGATCGCACGCCCGAGGCCAAGGCCAAGCTGATCGAGCTCGCGAAGGCGCTGCCGAACGACGCGGAAGTGTCGCTCGCGCTCGGCGAGGCAGAAGAGAAGCTCGGTCACGGTGAGAAGGCCGAAGCCGAGCTGCGCAAGTCGATCTCGCTCGCGCCCAGCCGCTTCGATGGCTACTTGTCTCTGTCGCAGCTCTTCTTCCGCCAGGGCAATGCCGCCAAAGCGTCCGAGGTCTTGAACGAGGCGGCAGGGCACGTCGAAGAGACGGCGCACATGCGCCGCATGCTCGGTCAATCCGAGCTCGCGCGGAACCGTTTGGAGAGCGCCGCGCACGAGTTCAAGCGCGCGCTCGAGCTCGATCCGTACGACATCGAGGCGCAGTTCGGTCTGGGCATTTCGCTGCGCAAGGGCGGCGACCTCGCCGAGGCCGAGCGCGCGCTCGAATCGATCGCCAAGCGCGATCCGAACTTCGGCGGTCTGGCGGAGCAACGCGGTCTCTTGCTCGAGGCGCGCGGCGAGTACGGCAAAGCGGTCACGACTTACCAAAGCGCGCTCGAAAAGGACCCGACGGACATGTCGCTCGTGCTGCGGCTCGGCGCGGCGCAGGTGCTCGCGGGCTCGTTCGACGATGCAGAGCAGACGCTCGCGAAGGTGCTGCGCGAGATGCCGAACTCGGCCGAGGCCGAGTACTTCATCGGTCGCGTCGCGTTTGGACGCGGTCGCACGCCGGACGCCCTCGCGCATTTCGATCGCGCGATCAGCCTCGACATCACGCGCGCCGAGTACCACCTGTATGTCGCGCGTGCGACCTACGACATGGGTAACTTCGGCCGCACGCTCGAAGAGGTCGAGGTCGCGATCGCTCGCGACCCGAACCTCGGCGATGCGTATTGGGTGCGCGCGATGGTGCGCCTGCGCATGGGCGCGGTGCGCGACTCGCTCAAAGACATCGACAAGGCGCTCAGGATGAACCCGGCGCGGGTCGAGGCGTATGCAGTGCGCGGCGATTGCTACGAGCAACTCCGGCAATTGCCAGAGGCGATTACTGCGTATCGCACCGCGCTCGAGCGCGATCCGGCGCGCGCCTTGTGGTGGTATCGCCTCTCGGGTCTCTTGGCGGACTCCGGTAGCCCGGGCGAAGCAGACGCTGCGCTCAAACACGCGCTCGAGCTCGGCGAAAAGGCCGATCCGATGCCGTACTGGCTGCCGGATGCCTATCGCATGGGTGGCGAGCTCGCCGAGCGCGGGAACAATCGCCAGGCCGCGATCCGGCACTACAAGCGCTACCGCGAGGTCGCTCAGACCTCGGCGATCGATTATCCGACCGTGCTGCGCAAGCTCAAGGACTGGGGCGTCGAGCTCGACGAAGATCAGTGATCGCCGAAGAGCGCGCGCGACTTACGGCGTGAAGCGAAAGCGCTCGGGTAAGAGCGAGTCGGCCGTAGACGTGTGCGCCGATCCATTACGGTCGTAGCAACGCACGAAGCACGCAGGCGCAAGCTCGCAGATGACTTGCCGGCACGCGCCACACGGCATCGGCAACGCGTCTCCGCTGCACACCACGACCAGCGCGCTCCAGCTCCGCACGCCAGCTGCGACCGCAGCGGCGATCGCGTTGCGCTCGGCGCAGATCGTGAGCCCGTAGCTGGCGTTCTCGACATTCACGCCGACGAACACGCGGCCGCTCGCATCGCTCAGCGCGGCCGCGACGTGGAAGCGCGAATACGGTGCGTACGCATTCGGCAACGCCTGCTCGGCGGCCGTTCGCAGCGCTGCGAAGACATCGTCGCGCACGGTGGTCATCGCGCGCCTCGCTTGCGGCGATAGCTCGGCTTGCGTTCGCCCTGCATTTGCTCGCGCTTGG
>JAYUYY010000215.1:0-2614 GCA_043752225.1 Sandaracinaceae bacterium
CGTCCAAGCCGTCGTCACTGTGGCGAGCGATGTCGCGGTCGGCGCGGTCGCGCTGGTGGTCGACGCGCTCAACCTGCGCGGTGTCGGCAGCGCGGTCGCCAAGCGCGGTCGCGACAAGCTCGCCGCGTTCGAGTGCCTGTCGCAAGCGGGCCTGCGCACGCCCAAGACGATCGCGATCAACGACGCGATCACCGCGCTACGTCACGTCGACGAGCTCGGTGACTTTCCGATCGTGGTCAAGCCGCGCTCGAGTGCGGGCGGGCGCGGCGTGTGGTTGGTCGAGAACGAAGCGGAGCTCTCCCCGGCGATCGAGCGCGCGCGTGCGTATGCAGGCGCCGACGGCTCGGTGCTGCTGCAAGAGCTGGCGCGCGGCACGTCGGTCGGCGTCGAAGGCTTTTTCTTCGAGGGCACGCTTGCCGAAGCTTTCGTGCTCGATGACCAATATCAGTCCGGCTTCGTGTCGCCGGTCGGGCACTCCCTACCCTCCACGCTCGATCGCGATCAACAAGCGCTCGTGCGCGAGGCGATCGCACGCTACGCGAGCGCGCTCGGGCTCACGCATGGCCCCGCGAACTTCGATCTGCGCCTGCGCGGCAACGAGGTCTGCTTGATCGAAGTGAACATGCGGCTTGGCGGCAACTCGATCACCGATCTGGTGCGGCTCTCGTATGGCGTAGACCTGAGCCTTGCGACCGTGCGCGCTGCCTTCGGCGAGTCCCCGCGCGAGCTGCTGCGGCCGCAGAGCGACTTGCCGGCCGCCGCGCGCTTGATCTTGAAGCGCGGGACGGGACGCGCTGCATTGGGCCCCGAGATCGCGAGCCTGCGCGCGCACGAAAACGTGCTCAGCATCGATCTCTCGGTGGCCGAAGGTGAGCCGGCTTCGATGCGCGTCGACGAGTGGACGCTGCTCGGCCGCTGCGTGACGCGCGGCCGCAATGCAGATGAAGCCGCGACGCTCGCGCAGGAGATCGCGCTGGGCGTCGCCGAGTGCACGAGGCTCTTGCCGTGAGCGAGCCGCGCAAACCCGCGCCGAGCGCACAACAGGTCGGCGCGTATTGGGATGCGCAAGCGCGCTCAGTCGGCGCGAGTGGTGATCTCTCGCAGCTCGGCACCGTGACCACCGAGCGCGAGGCCGTCGCGCACCGCGATCGTCTGGAGCGCGCGCACCTGGCGCGTTTGCTCGAGGTCGGTGGTCACAGCCGAGTGCTCGATCTCGGCGGCGGCGCCGGTCGGATCGCGCTCTGGCTCGCGCCGCGCGTCGCCGAGGTCACGCTGGTCGATGTCAGCGGCGAGCTGCTCGCTATCGCCGAGCAAAAAGCCGCCGAGCAACGCGTCACGAACCTCAAGACCGCGTGCGCTTCCGTGCTCGATTTCGAGCCCGACGGTCTCTACGACGCGATCCTGATCATGGGCGTGTGCACGCACTTGAGTGACGACGAGGTGCGCGCGGTCAGCGCGCTGTGCAGCCGCGCGCTCGCGCCGCGCGGCAAGCTGTACCTGAAAGAGCCGGTCACGACCGACCACGCGGCGCGAATCGACGAGCGCTCCGATCACGGCATCGCTTATCGCGTGGAGTTTCGACCGCGCGAGCGCTACCCAGAGCTGTTCGCGGAACGCTTTAGGTGCAGCTACCAGCAAGCGACCTGCGCGCACTTCTTTCCGTGGTTCTTAGGCGGGACGGATGGCGCGGTGCAAGCCACGAGCTCGGGCCTCGCCCATCGCGTGATCCAGGCGGTCGGTCCTACGCTCGTGAAGATCGATCCGGCCGTACAGGTGCTCGAGGATCGCGTGCGCGCAAGCGCGTTGCTCGCACCGCTGCTGGCACCGGTGCCCGTACTGCAAGACTTCTACGTGCTCGAGCCGCTCGCGCGTGAGCCGTCGCCGGTGATTCGAGCGGCCAGCAGCTCACCGGAGCTTTCGGTGGTGGTGATCGCGTACAACGAGCAAGAGTGCGTGGCCGCGGTGGTCGCGGAGCTGCGCGACGCGCTCGACGCGCGCCGTCTGCAGCACGAGCTCGTGCTGGTCGATGACGGCAGCTCCGATGCGACGCTCGCGCAGATGCGCGCGTTCGCTGCGACCGAGCCGCGCGCGCAGATCGTCGCGCTCTCGCCGAACCGCGGCATCGGCGGGGCGCTGCGCGCAGGCTTCGATGCCGCGACCGGCGCGTACGTCACGTGGATCCCCGCCGACGGCCAAATCGGCCCCGAGGTCGTGCTCGAGCTGCACGCTCGCCGCAAGCGCGCGCCGATGACGACCACCGTGTACAGCACGCGCGACGATCCTTGGTACCGCCACGTCATCAGCGGCACGTTGAACGGCCTGATCAAGCTGCAGACCGGGCAAGTCGCCAAGAGCGGCGGCACGTACCTCTTCGCGCGCGAGCTCTGGCAACGCTGCGCGCCGCGCGACGACGACACGATGATGATCAGCACTGCGTTCCGTCACAACGTGCGCGCGGCTGGCGAGCCGATCGACGAGATCGAAATCGCGGCGCGCGCGCGCGTCGCCGGTCACTCCAAGGTGCTGAACCCGAAGACGATCGCGCGCACGCTCACCGGCCTCTTCAAGCTAGGTAAGTAGGCCTATCTAATTTTGCGGCCCGACTTGCCGCGGC
>JAYUYY010000216.1:0-2610 GCA_043752225.1 Sandaracinaceae bacterium
CCGCCACCGCCACCGCCGGCGCCATCGCTACCGCTGTTGCACGCGTAATGCGAGGTCGTGTCCTCCTCCCCAGCGAGCATCCCGTCGCCGTCAGCATCGACGCCGCGCGTGATCACGAGACCTCCGTCCGGACAGTTGTCGCCGGCAGCTTCGTCGGCCACCTCGACCAGCGTTTGCGGCGGCGCGCTTCTCTCGTCGTCGCCACCGCAGGCCTGCAGTGGACCGAATGCGACGAGCAGTACCAAGATCGCACAGTGAGAATTTCGTTTCATAAGCACCTCTCGGTTGATGATGTGCCCGCCGTGCGGGCGGGCAAGTTAAGGGTGGCCGAGCGACCGTGCGAGGTTGAAGCGACGACGCACTTTGCTGACACTCGCGAGGATCGAGTGCGCGTTCGGTCACCTTGTGCGCCCGGCCGTTGACGCGGGACGGTTCGGCAAATCAGGTCTCTGAGGACTGCTTGCCAGCGTCTGCGTACGTGCCCGCCAACGGTCGCGCGCTGCCGAAGAACCTTCGCGGGCACGGTGCGTCGGTGAGGCATATGCGGCTCTTCTTGTTTTTTATCGCGTGCGGCATCGTCGCGTGCTCTCAACCCAAACCTCTCGTGCGCGCGCCCAGCGCCGAGGTGACCGCGACCTCACCGGCGATCGAGCGCGGCGCTGAAGCGACCGAGCCCGAACCGGAAGCGGAGCCAGTCGCGAACGCGCCGCACGAAAGCGCCCCAAGGCCACCCGATCAGCTAGGGGCGCTCGAGCCGATGCCGTTCGACGCGCACCCTTCCGAGGAGACGGTCGCGCGCTGGCGCGCCGAGGTTCCGCAGAAGCGCACCGTGTCTGCGGCATTGCGCAAGCAGGCGTTGATCGCGATCGAGGCCGAATCGAACGGCGATTGGGTGAGCGTGATTGTAGAGATCGAGGTGCGTGAGAACGCGAGCGCAGCTCAAGTGGCCGCGGCGCGCAAGCGCGTGCTGCGGATCGCGCGGCGCGCGGGCGCGCAGGGGCTCTCGGAGATCGAGTCGCAGCCGACAGTCGCGTTCAGCGTGCATCACCGCGTGCTCGATGCGCTGCTGCGCAGCGGTCTCGTGCGCAGCGTGAGCCCCAACACCCCGACCATGCTCGGCAACTGCTCAATCGCCTGCTGAGACTCGAGCTCGCACTCCGGCGAAGGCTGATGCTGCGTACGTTGCAGCCGCAGAAATTACTGGGCGATGAGTAGAACCACCGCGTTGTGCGTGGCGTGCGCGAGGATCGCAGGCCAGAGCCCGCCGCCAAATGCGTAGAGCGCTCCCGCGAGCAGCCCGAGCACGAGCTGCGGCACACCGTACGAGCCGATGTGAGCGAGCGCGAAGGCCAGCGCTCCGAACGCGAAGGCCCAGCGCTTGCCCGCCGCAGGCAGATCTTTCTCGATCGCTTTTTGCAGCCAGCCGCGAAAGAAGTATTCCTCGGCGAGCGGCGCCATCCCGACCATCGTCACGAAGATCGCGATCAGCTCGCCGCCGCTAAACGCCTGCGTCTCGAGCTGCGCGTCGACGACCGGAGGCAACACCTTCGCGAGCGCCAACGCCAGCGCACCCGAGCCTGCGCCCGCGACAATCCCGAGCGGCCAGTACCAAAACCGCTGCGGCATGAAGCGCGGCGCTTCGAAGCGCGCGCTGTTGCGCCGCGTGAGCAGCACCAGCACCAAGGCCGCGACGCCGAATGCGGTCGCGAGCATGTAGCCGGGCGGTACGTCGAACAGGTCGAGCAACCGCGCCGAAAAGACCTGCATCGCGAAGAACGCGGACGCAGCGAGCAGCGCTCGCCACACGGTCGTCTCGCGCTCCACGCCATCATCGGCGTCATCGAGCCAGCGCACGCTCAGCTTCGCTGCGCGGCGCGTCTCCGAGGTCACCGCGAGCACCGCGATGAACGAAACGCTCGCGGTCCAACCGTTGCCGGCGAGCACGGTCGCGAACAGCGGCATCATCAGCAGCTGCGTCGAGAAGCTCGAGCTGGCTTGTCCGCCCGCGATCCCGATCACGCCGACGCCGCTCGAGAGGAACGCGATGCCGATCGCTCCGTCGATGATGACGTACAAAGACGCGAGCGCGAGCAGCGAGCGATACGCGAGATCGCCTTCGCCAAGCCAAGCTCCCAAGCCACCGATCAACGCGAGCATCGCGAACACCGGGATGACCAAGATGCGCAGCGCGCGCGCTTTGCCGTCGAGCACCTGATGCGGCGACAGCGGCAGCGTAGATAGGAACGGTCGCGCCATCAGATCGCTGCGCGCGGCACGACCGGCCTGACCGAGCGTTTGAATCGTGCCCAAGTACACGGCAAAGCCCAGGGCGTAGAGACCAAGCCTCGGCAACAGGCGCTCGCCGCGCGCGCCCCAGAGCAACCAAGCGAGCCCGCACAGCGCCAGGCTGAACACGACGATCGTCGCCTTGCCGCCTTGGCGCCACATCATTTGCCACTCGAGCGAGACGCGGCTCTGCACGCCCTTGAGCGCCTTGGGCGCGCGGCCTTGGATCGCCAAGCGATCGAAGCCGAAGCGCTCGGCGGCGAGCAACGATCGGTACGCCGCGATCAAGAGCAGCAGAAATCCCGCGTAGAGACCGCACACTGT
>JAYUYY010000217.1:0-2610 GCA_043752225.1 Sandaracinaceae bacterium
GCGCCTCATCGACGCGCTCCCCGCACATGGCAGCTCAGGCATATCGCGGCCGAGCGCGATGCGGGCAGTGCGAGCTTGTCGTGCTGCCTGCGCAACGCCGGCTCGGAGTGCGCGTGGCAGCCGGCGCAGCTCAGCGCGGTCGCGCTTTCGTCGCGATGGCAATCTCCACACTCGGCGCTCGCGTGTGCGCCGGATGCGATGGGGAAAAAGCGCGAGTGCTCACGCCGCGACTTCATTCGGGAGCCGAACGAAGCAAGCGCTGCGCTCGTGCTGCCTACTCCATCGAGCGCGGCGAGCTCGCGCGGTAAGCGCGCGGGCGACCAGCCGAGCGTGTTATGGCACTGCCGGCAATCGGTCGAAAACGCCGCGTGCTTCGGATCGCGTGGGTCCGCCGTGTGCCGTGGGTGATTGGTGTGCAGCGCGTAGTCGTCGCGGTGACACGCAAAGCATTCGCTCGGCGGCGCATCGCTCTTCTCGACCGTGCCGCGCGTGTGGCAGGCGCTGCATTCGATCAGCGCATGCATGCCGGAGAGCGGTAAGCGGGCATCGCGATGCGCGACGAAGCCCGACAGCTCGTTCCACCCGCTCGCGACGTGGCAGCGATCGCAGTCTTGTCCGAGCCGTCCTGCGTGCTCGTCTTCGTGGCAGCCGCGGCAGGCGCGCGCGGGGCGCAGCTCCTGCGCGTGGCATTGCAGGCAGGCGATCTGCGCGTGCTTGCCGCTGAGCGGGAAGCCCGTCCAACCGTGCTCGAACGGTGCATGTGCCGTTGCGGCCTGCGCGCGCGCAAAGTCGTACGTCCAGCTCTCGGTCGAGTGACAGTGATCGCACTGCACGCGCGCCGCATCCATGCGTCGATGCAGCGCGCTGCCTTCCGCGTCGGCGGGCGCTGCGATCGCGGCGAGCCCCGCGACCACTAAGCACGCGATCAACCCAAAGGGCGTGCGCGAGACGCGGGCCGCGATCATCGCGCGCTCCCATGCGGGTCGGCGTGGCAATCCGAGCAGCGCACGTAGCCGAGCCGGTAGCGCACCGCAGTGCGGTCGTTGCGCAGGGACTCGGGACGATGGCAGTCCGCGCACTCGGCGCGCGCGTGCGCACCCGCAAGTGGAAAGCGCGTGAGCGTGTCGTGCGTGAAGGCCTCGATCTGAAAGGTCGCGCTGGTGTGGCAATCGTCGCAACCGCGCGCTGGCTGAGTGCTCGAAAACTGTCCAGCGTGCGGATCGTCGTGACAGCCCTCGCACGCACGCGGCGCACCGCCGAAACGCGCAAAATCGACGACACGCGCTTGCGCCTGCGTACGCGGTGCAGCGCGCTCATGGCAGCGTTCGCACGAGAGATCGCGGTGCGCGCCTTCGAGCGGCCAGCTGGCGTGATTGATCCGCGGGTACTCCCAACCCGAGGTCGCGTGGCAATGCGCGCAGCCGCCGTCACGGAGCTGCTCTGCGACGCGATCGCCGTGCGGGTTGGCGTGGCAGCTCGCGCACTCGCTCGACTCCGGATGCAGCTCGACCCGCGGATGCTTTTCGCCGTGGCACGCGCCGCACGGCGCAGCGGCGTGCTTGCCGTCGAGGTGAAAGTCGGTGGTCACATGCTGCGCGATGCCAAAGGTCGACGGACTAAAGCTTTGCGTCACGTGACACGCGCCGCATTCGCCATTGGCGTGGTCGCGCAGCTCACCGGCGTGCGGATCCTTGTGGCAGTCCGCGCAGAGCGCGTGCGCGACGTCGCGGTAGCGCTCGGCGCGCGGGCGCTCTTCGGCGTGGCAGTCACTGCATGACACACGCGCGTGCTGGCCCTCGAGCGGGAACGCGGTTTGGTCGTGCACGCGATAGCCCAGCGAATCGGGCAAGCCGAGCCAGCGCACCTGCGTGTGACAGCGCTCGCAGCGGTTGCCGAAGCGCGCCTCGTGCACCGGCGCATGACAGTCGACGCAGCGTGAGCCGCGCTCGGGCGGCTGATCGAGCTTGCTGCCGTGACAGCTCGCGCACGCGACCCCGGCGTGTCCGCCGATCAACGGCACACCCGGATGCGCGTTGCGGAGCTGGGCCACCCCCTTGCCCGAGAGCTGATGCAGCAAAAAGCCCTCTTCGACGTGGCAGCTCTTGCAGGCGCCGAGCTTCGGATTTTTGTGCGGGCTCTTATGACAGCTCGAGCAATCGTCGAAGCGCAGCGCCTCGAAGCGGTGCGGCTCGCCGTGACAGCTCTTGCACTCGGTCGCGACGTGCTTGCCGCGCAGCGAAAAGCGCGTGAGGCCGTGATCGAAGCGAGCGACCTGGAAGGTCTTCTCGTTGTGGCACTTCGCGCAGTCCGAGCCGAGCCGCTTTTCGTGCGGGTCCTCGTGACAGCTGGTGCAGCGCTTGTCCAAGCCGAGCAACGTCGTCGCGCCGGAGCTCGTACGCTTCGTGTGACAGTCGGCGCATGCCGCGCGCGCGTGCGCGTCTTTCAGCACAAAGCCGGTCGGCGCGTGATCGAAGCGCTTGATGTCGCCGCCCGGCCAGCGGATCGAGCTGACCGCGCGGCCGATGTGCTCGAGGTGGCAGTCGCCGCAGGTTTGCTTGCGCCAGATCGTCCCGTGCAGACCCTGTGATTTCGTCAGCTGCTGCGCGATCT
>JAYUYY010000218.1:0-6789 GCA_043752225.1 Sandaracinaceae bacterium
GACCGGAGGAAGCGATCCCGATAGCGGCGCGTGCGTGAGCACGCTCGAACAGTGCAACGGTCGTGACGACGACTGTGACGAAGAGATCGACGAAGACGCCGACGACACGTGCGTGCTCGCGCATGCGAACAGCGTGTGTGCTTCGGGCGGGCGCTGCGTGTTCGTCGCGTGCGTCTCGAGCTATGTGGATTGCAACGATCGAGTCGGAGACGGCTGCGAGCAGCTGATCTCCGACATCACGTGCGGGATGTGCGGCACGACTTGCGACGATGGTGGGCAAGTCGTCGTCGGCGTCGATGCCGGTCCGGATGCGGACGTGATTGTCGACGAAGAGGACTCCGGCACGGTGGTGGAGCCTCCGATTTGCGTCGAGCAGGCGGAGACCTGCGATGGCGTGGACAACGACTGCGATGAGGGCATCGACGAAGGGTCGGTCTGCGCGCTGCAGCAATGCATTGGCAGCACGCCGAGCGCGCGCGGTGCGACCTGCGATCAATGCGTGTGTGAGAAGTGCGGCGCGCAGCTCGATCTCTGCCACCGCAATCCGACCGCGACGTGGGCTCAGCAATGCGATGCCTTGGTCGAGTGCGTCGTGACCGAGACCCTCGCAGGCAACTGCACGACTGCAGATTGCTACAACGCGGGCAATGGCCCATGCGCGTCGCAGCTCAACCTCGCATCGGGGGGCACGAGCGGCACCGACAACTCGCACGTGGCCTCGGGCTGCGTTGCGGCGACTCCGCCCACCACCGCCTGCTCGGCCGCGATCAACTACCGCGACCAATGCACGCTCGATCTCTGCGCGACCGAATGTGACTAATCACAGCGCTGTCGCGCCGGAGCTCCCCTCCGGGTCGCTACAGAGCTGTCGCGCCGGAGCTTTCCTCCGGGTCGCTACAGCGCTGTCGCGCCGGAGCTTTCCTCCGGGTCGCGAAGCCGTCGCTGCGGTTGCGTGAGCCAGGGCCTAAGGCTGGCCGCCTTTGCGGGCGAGGCGTTTGCGTTGCTGGATCATCATCAGGCCGCGGGCGAAGGAGAGCGTCGTGCCGGCGAGCAGCCAGGTGATGCACGCGCCGGTCAGGATCTTCGGTGATGCGTCGGTGCTGTGGAGGATCACGGCGATCGCGCTGAGCACCAGGCCAATTCCGATCAGGTCGCCGCCGGCCTTGGCGTTCACGTCGTACCAGAGGGCTTCATCCTTGAGCGTCGCCGGGGTGCGGAAGCCGTAGAAGTAGTTCGGCTTCACCTTGCGCTGCTTGAGCGGGAAGCCGAGCGCGCTGGTGAGCAGGCCGGTCACCACCAGGACGAGAAACGGGACGAGGGTCGAGGTGTGGACGGTATCCATCAGGGGTCTCCAGCGATCAGGCCTGCTTCTCGGCTCGATCGGCGGGCGCGTCAAGCCGAATGGCTGGAGCCGAGGCTCGCAACGCAACTGTGCACGACCGGGACAGCGCCGGGTCTGAGCTGTGACTCGCACATGATCCGGCGCGACTTCCGGGGAATTTCCGCGGTTTGCACCGTGGCACGCACCTTGCTCGAACCCACCCATAGGTAGCTCGGTTCCGCAGGAGGTACGCGACCGCTAAGGCTCATTGCACGGGTCGGATACAACGGGTTTCGCCGCTCTCACCCTACCACCACCGACGTGTGGTGAACCGAGGGCACCAACCCCCAACTCCCACCCTCGCACCTCGGCAAGCCCCACGTCGGGCGCGAAGGCCGTTGTTGACGATCCTTGCAATGAGCCCTGGTGGTGGCGGCCTTCGAGTAGGCCGAGCGATGTGCGGTTTGCGTGAGCGCGCGTCGGTTCGAGCTTCGTGATGGATACGGCCGGGACGGGTTCGTATCGAACATGAGCTTGGGCAGTGGTCGCGTTCGATACGGTCGCGCGTAGCTCAGAGTGGCGCGCGACGTTCACAAAACAGGCTTTCGATGCGGGGCGCGTGCTCGCCGGCGCCGCCTTTGGGATACCTGGCAACTCCCTCAGGCCCTGTGCGTCCATTCTCGAACGCGCGCCCCGCGATCGAATTACGAGCTGGGCATACCAAGACGAAGCCAAAGATCGAACGGGCTCGAGTTGGTCTAAGCTGGCTAGATGATCGGTGTGGGAGCCGAGCAGGGAATTTTTGGGTCAGGGACGCTGCTGGGAGGCAGGTATCGGGTCTCTGCGCTGATCGGTCGCGGCGCCACCAGCGATGTGTACGCGGTGCTCGATGAATCGACGTTCGCGTCGCTCGCGCTGAAGTACCAATGCAAAGGCAACAAGGCGCTGCTCGAGCGCGAGTACTACACGCTGTGCGAGCTCGCGCATCCGAGCATCATCGCGGTCCACGAGTACGCCACTGAAGGCGAGCACGGCTTCTATACGATGGAGCTGCTCGAAGGGCATGACCTCGCCAAGCGCGGTCCGCTGCCGTGGCGCGAAGCCTGCGAGATCTTGCGCGACGTCGTGTCGTCGCTCGCGATCTTACATTCGCGCGGTTTGCTGCACCGCGATCTCTCGGCGCGCAACGTGTTCCGCACGCGCGACGGTCGCGCGAAGCTGATCGACTTCGGCGCGATGACGCCGATGGGTGTTGCCAAGCAACTGATCGGCACGCCGCCGTTCGTTCCGCCCGAAGCTCTGCAGCTGCAAGCGCTCGATGCGCGCGCGGATCTCTATGCGCTCGGCGCGCTCGCGTATTACGTGCTTACGGGCAAGCACGCGTATCTGGCGCGCACGTTCGAGCAGCTGCCCGACACGTGGCGCACGCCGCCCAGGTCGGTGCGCGCGCTCGCGCCGGATGTGCCGGAGGCGCTCGACACGCTGGTGCTCGAGCTCTTGAGCCTCGATCGTTCGGCGCGGCCGAGCTTGGCGGGCGCGGTGATGGAGCGCATCTGCGGGATCGCGGCGCTGCCGTTGCGCGAAGGCGCGGAGGTGACGCACGCGTACCTCACGATGCCGGCGCTGGTCGGACGCAAAGAGCAGCTGCAAGCGGTGCGTGCTGCGCTGCTTGGGCTGCGCGAGTCGCATGGCTCGACGATCGCCGTGCGCGGCGCCGAAGGTACCGGTCGCTCGCGCTTTCTCGATGCATGCGTGCTCGAGGCCAAGCTGCTCGGCGCAACGGTGGTGCGCGCGGATGCGGCGGACGCGCAGCACGGTGAGTACGGAGTCGTGCGCGCGCTGTGCACGCGCTTGTTCGCGGCGCTGCCCGAGGTCGCGCAAAAGCACGCGCGACCGCACGCGGCCGTGATCACCCATCTCCTGCCGATGCTCTCGGCGCTTCCGGATTCAGCTCCCGACGCAGCTCTCCATGCCACTGCGGAATTCATTACGGAGGTCGCTTCAGACGCCGTTTCGGAGCTCGTTCCCGAACGGCGGCACACGCATGCGGCGCTGCGCGATTTCCTTCTTTCGCTCTCGCGGCGGCAGCGGATCGTGATCGCGGTCGACGACTTCGACGTGATCGATGAGCCGTCGGCCGCGCTGCTCGCGGCGCTCGCGAATGGCGCGCAGCGACGCAGCCTCGTGCTCTTGCTGGCGCTCGACCGCGCGGCGGAGACGACGCCGGCGCTCTCGCTCGTGCAAGAGGTCGCGCTCGACGTGCTGCTCGAGCCGCTCGACGCGGCGCAAACCGAGCAGCTACTGCGCGGCGTATTCGGCGACACCGATCACGTGGCACCCGTCGCCACGCGCATCTACGAGATCTCGGAAGGCAGCCCGCGCGCGACGATGGCGCTGGCCGAGCATCTCGTGACGGGGGGCGTAGCGCGCTACGAAGCCGGTCAATGGATCTTGCCGCCGGAGCTCGCGGCTGGCGATCTCCCCGAATCGATCGCCGGCGCGCTCCTGCAACGGCTCACGGGGTTGTCGACCGACGCGCGTTCGCTGGCCGAAGCGCTGGCGCTGACGGATGCCGGTGCGGTGCCGGTCGAGCGCTACGCGGCGCTGAGCTTTCATGGCGACTCGGCGCGTGCGTACCGCGCGCTCGATGCGCTGATCGCGGCGCGCGTATTGGTCTCGAGCGGCGGACGCTATCGCTTTGCGCAGCGCGAGCTCTCGCGGTTGCTCGTGAGCAAGCTGAGCCGCGAGCGCGTGACGGCGCTGCACGGGCGGCTGGCGGCGCTGCTGAGCGTCGCGGATGAGCCGGTGCTGATCGCGCGGCACCTTTGGTTTGCAGGTCGCGAGCACGATGCGATCGAGCTCGTGCTCAAGCTGCGTGAAGATCCGAAGATCGGCTTTCCGGTGCCGCTGCTCGAGCTGCTGGAGCGCTGCATCGAAGCAGGCGATCGGCTCAAGCTTCCGTTCGCGAAGCGCGTCGACCTCTCGATGGGCTTGCTCAGCATCGCGAGCGCGCGCGGTGACGATGCGCGCCTGCGCCGTCATGGCGGGCCTTTGCTCGAGCGCTTCAAGCGTGAAAGCGGCCTTGCGGACTACGAGGCTTTGACCGCTGTACCGGCCGATCAGCGCTTGGGCGAAGCGCTGAAGCGCACGCAACAGCGCTACGACGCGACGCCGGAGAGCGAGCGCGGGCTGCCTCCAATCGACGCGATCAAGCAGCTCGCGCGGTTGTGCGCGACCTACGCGGGCATCACGTCGGTGATCAACGATCTCGAGCTGATCGAGTCGTTGCCGTCGCTCGAGCCGCTCGCGCCGCTCTCTGCTGCGCTCGGCTTGGTGTGCACGCTGGTCGCGAGCACGATCGACTTCCAGCGCGCGCGCTTCGACGACTCGGCTGCGAAGTCGCTGCAGATCATCGAGCGCGTCAGCCAACCCGATCGCGGCGGGCTCGATCCTTCGTTTCATCGCGCGATGTATCTCGGGCAGCTGTTCTTGCAGGGCGTGCTCGCGGCGGCGCGCGGTCAAGCGACGACACCGGCTTGGCTCGCCGAGCTCGAGCAGCACTCGGGTCATCGCGTGAATGCGTGGCGCGTGCGCATGACGCATGAGCTGATGCAGGGTGACTTCGAAGCCGCGCGGATCAGCCGGCGCAACGCCGAGCTGTTGCAGCTCCAAGACGGCGGTCATCAGATGTATCCGGGCGCGACCACGCGGATCGAGCTGCTCGCGTACACGCTTGCCGCCGACGTGCTGGGCGTCAAGCGCGTGATGACGCGGATCGAGGCGCAGGCCGCGGCGTATCCGCGCTCGGGGCCGCTCGCGGCTGCAGCGCGCGCGCGTTATCGCTCGCTGCAAGGCGACATCGAAGGCGCCCTCGAAGCGCTCAAGCCCGGGCTCGAGATCAAGCCCGGGCGGCACATCGATTGGCCGGTGGTCGCGGGCACGCATCTGGCGCTTTTGATCGCCAGCGGGCGCGCGCGCGAAGCGGTCGAGCTCGGGCTCTCGCACATCGAGACCTGCCGCATTCATCGCCTCTCCCCTTCGCATCGCACGATCACGCGTTTGACCGCGGATGCGATGGTTGCCGCCGGTCGCTACGAAGAAGCCAAGGCGCTCGCCATTGAGCTCTTGGAGGATTGCGAAGCGAACGGCGTGCGCGGCGTGAGCCTTACGCCGGTGTGCGAGGCGCTGGCGCGTGCGGCGATGGGCCTGGGCGATCGCGCGGTCTTCGCGCAAGCCGCCGAGCGTTACGATCGCGAGAGCGCGCTGTGCCCGGTGCTGCGGCCCCGCTACGATCGGTTGATCGCCGAAGCCGCTGCGCTCGGCGTGTGCGACTCGGCGATCGAGGACAGCTCGGCGGTGGCGATCCGCGGTACCGCGATCGCGATGCGCGCGCTGCAGAACCGGCTCGCGCAGTGCGACGACGCCGCGCGGCGTGCGCAGATCGTGCTCGCCGCGTTGATCGAAGCGACGAACGCTTCTGCGGGTTATCTCTTCGGGATGCGCATGGGTGCGCTCGAGGTGATCGCGCAGAGCGAAGCGCACGCGCCAGAGCAAGCGATCCTCGAGCTGGTCGAAGCGCGGCTGCGCAGCGAAACCGCGGCCCATCAAGCTGCCACTGCGGGCGCGAACGGTACTGAGATCGCCGCACGCGCCGCCGCGCAGATCAGCACTGAGGACGTGAGCACCGTAGCGTCGTCGAGCCGCCGGAGCCTGCCGCCGAGCCAGATGGCGGTCGTGCCTAAGCTCCAGCGCGAGGTGCTCGTCCTGGTCGGTCCGCGCGAAGGCGACAGCGCCATCGCCGCCCTCGCCGCGCTCGATTTCAAGGTCGCGCAGAGCGAAGCTCCGCGCGCGCTGATCGAGCTGCTCGCGGTCGCATTGCTAGAGAAGGACGACGTCGACCCGGTCACGCGGGTCGCGTAGCGCAACCGGTCACGCGCCGCGCGGAAGAGGGTAGACTCGCGCGATGCCGAGGAGCGCACGGAGCAGGGGCGTGGCGTTTGCGGGTGCAGGCGTCGGCGCGCTGGTGATCGGTTGGCTCGACTACGCAACCGGCGTCGAGCTTCGAATCTATCCGCTGTACTTCGCGCCGATCGGCTTAGCGGCCTGGACCGTCGGGCGCGCGTCGACAATCGTATTGGCGGTCCTTTGCTCGCTGATTTGGGGCGGAGCCAATCTGCTTGCCGGCCTTCAATTCTCGAGCCCGTTCATCTGGGCCGCGAACGTGATGGCGCAGAGCTCCGCCTTCGTGTTCGTTGGCTATTTGGTAGCGAGCTTGCGCCATGCCCTCGAGCGCGAGCGTGGCTTGAGCCGGACCGATTCGCTGACCAAATTGCCAAACCAGCGCGCGTTCTACGAAGAAGCCGCGCGCTTCCTGGCGCGTAGCCGCAGGCACAAACGGCCACTCAGCATTGCCTATATCGATGTCGATGACTTCAAGAAGGTCAACGACACGCACGGCCATCTGGAGG
>JAYUYY010000219.1:0-6789 GCA_043752225.1 Sandaracinaceae bacterium
GCGCTACATCTGCATGGTCGATGACGCGCGCGCGCGCCGCGAGCTCGGCTTTCGCCCGCGCTACGACCTGCAGCAGACGTTGAGCGCCGTGTTCTCCGAGCGCTAGTACGCCGGCTCGTAAATCCGTTCCGGATTTCCGCTCCGGCGTACGTCGCCACTTCTATTATCGGAAGAACGTGCGCCGTTCTCCCGCCCCGCCGGCAAAGCCATCGGGGCCCCACCCACTCACGAGGTGAGCGAAGCTCACGGCGCCCGCTCAAGCTCGCTTCACCACTCGCGCGATCACCTCGGGTGCTTCTTCCGCGACGAAGTGGCCGGCCGTCGGCACGCGCTCGATACGCGCATTCGGAAACGCGGCTTGCCAGCGCGCGAGGTGCTGCTCCGTGAACGCGGGATCGCGCATTCCCCAGATGATCTCGAGCGGCTTGCTCGCGAGTGCGCCGCGGCGCTGCCAGAGCTCGGCGTAGAAATCGCTCGAGCCGAGCAGCGACAGCGCAAGCGCGTAGGGCGCTTCGCGTTGCTCGCGGCGTGCGAAGGGCGCGATGTACTGGCGATGGGTCGCGCGTGTGAGCCGCTTGCGATCCCCGAACGCGGCCGGCAAGAGGACGCGCGCGGAGAAGTTGAGCCAGCGATAGAGCGCGCGGCCCAGCCAGCTGCGGATCACGCGGTCGAGCTTGACCACCTGCGCGTCGTCTTGGTTCGACCACAGCCACGAGTTGATCACGATCACGCGCGCCACGCGCTCCGGCATGTCGAGCGCGATCGGCAAGCCGATCGGTCCGCCGAAGTCGTGCACCACCAGCGTGAGGTCGCGCAGGTCGAGCGCGCGTACGAGGTCTTGCAAGCGGCGCGCGTGATCCCAAGGGCGCAGCGCGGCAGCGCGCGGCTTGTCCGAGAGCCCGAAGCCGAGATGATCGGGCGCGATGCAGCGATGCGTGGGCGCGAGCGCGCGCACGACGTTGCGCCACTCGAAGCTCCAGCTCGGCGTGCCGTGAACGAAGAGCACCGCCTTCGCGCTCGGGTCGTTCGGCCCTTCATCGAGATAGCGGATGCGACCCTCCTGCGTCGCAAACGTCTTTGGGTCGAACGGGTAGGCGGCGCGATCAAGCCAGCTGGGCAGCAACGGCTCGTTGGTGGCGGCCTCGTGACGCGTGATGGCGGGTTGGGCTTGAGCTTCCATGCTGAAGATCTGCCATCAGACCCGCGCGCGACCCATGGTACGTTCGTACCAACAGGTCCATGCCGAAAGCGCTCGCCACGCCGGATGCGTCGTTCCGCATCGCCGCGCTCGCCGTGCGGACGAGCTCGCTGAGCGTCTTCCGCGAGCAAGCGCTGTCCGTCATCGCCCGCGTGGTGCCGTTCGATGGCGCGCTCTTCCATGCGCTCTCACCGCGCGTCCCGCTCACCACCGCTGGCATCGTCGGCATCGAGCCGGCTCAGCTCGCGCGGTCGCAGAAGGGTTGGGATGACTTGGCCGTCGAGCTCGGCGCGCTGCGACACGCGGCGAGTCAGCGGCTGGTCGCGAGCATCGATGAGGTCTTCGCGCGCGGCTCGCCCAGCCATGCGCGCGTGACGCGCACGCTCTACGGCCTCTTTCGCATGCGTTCGATGTGCATCGTGCATCTGATCGTGCGCGAGCGTGTGCACGCCGCGGTCGTGCTGTTCGGCAAGCGGCGCGAAGCGTTCAGCGCGCAGGACCTGGAACGCTTGCGCGAGCTCGCGCCGGGGCTCGCGGTCGCGGACGCGTTGCTCGACCACCTCGAGGGATCGCCGCGAGCCACTAGCCCGGTCCAGCTGCGCTGCCGCGATCAGCGGCTCACACGCCGGCAGCGCCAGCTCGTCGAGCATGTCGCGCTCGGCCACGCGAATCATCAAATCGCCGAAGCGCTCGGCTTGTCACCGAACACGGTGCGCAATCATTTGGTCCGCGTGTTCGCGCGCGTGGGCGCTTCGAACCGCGCTGATCTGGTCCGTCTTGCGGTGCTCGTGCCCGCGCCGTAGGGCGTTCAGTACTCTGAGCGCACGCGTCAGGAGGTGCCGGGATCGCGCGGCTTGGCGAGGAAGCGCATCGGATCGCGTAATCGACCGTCCTTGCGATACTCGAAGTGCAGGTGCGCTCCGCGGGCATAGCCTGTTTGGCCTACTTCGCCGACGACTTGGCCGCGCGTCACGAGCTGTCCCGGGAATACGTAGAGCGCTTTGAAGTGCGCGTAGAACGCGACCGACCCATCGGCATGCACGGTGACGAGGAAGTTTCCGTACCCGCGAACACCGTTGTCGGCGTACAGCACGAGGCCGTCTTGAACCGCGAGCACGGGCGTGCCTTCAGGTGCGCCGATGTCGATGCCATCGTGATGACGGCCGCGCGCTTTGTTTTTGCCGCCGCCTTTTGCGCGCGCGGCCTTCGCTGACTTGCCCTTCACGCGCTCGCGACCGAAGCCACGCCAAAATTTTCCTTCCGCGACAGGCCAGAGCAGCGCGTGCTCACCGGCATCGCTGCGCGCGAGCGCTTCGCGCGCGGCGATCTGTGCGCGCACCGGATCGGGCATCGCGGCGGCGATCCACTCCGGCTTCGCCGCCTCGCGTAACACCACGCTCACGGTTTTCTTCTCGCCGAGCCCGAGCTTGGTCGCGAGCTCAGCCGCTGCGCCCGTCGGCACCGGGGCTTTGCGCGGTCCGGCACAGAAGCGAAAGCCGCGATGCCGCCGTCCGCGCTCGCACTCGCGACCGCGCGAAGGCAACCATTGAACGGGCTTCGCGCCGCTGCTGGAAGTCGCGCTCGCGCTCGGTGCGATCGGAACGGTGAGCGGCTTCGGCTGCAAGCTCGCGCGGCTCACGACATTGACGGTGCTCGTCGTGTTCGTCGTGGGCTCGGCGCGTGCGCGATGCGTATGAGCCAGCGCGAGCGCGATGCACCCTGCGACGACTACCAACGGCGCGCGAAATCGCTCGCCTCGTACAACCGTGCTCTGCAACATCACGCAGCTTCCGACTCTCATCGATCGTCACACCGCACGCAACCACACCCCCATCGAGCGGGGATTCGCTGCGTTTTGCATGGATTCGATCATCTCGCGCACATCACGCGACAGCGGTGCGGCAAGCTGACCACACGCTTGCAGGTGTTTGATCAGAGCTTCGAATCGCGTTTGCTCGGTTTGCTCGTTTGTGCGCGCGCGCATCGCCCGTTCATGTTTGGGGATGCAAACGATGCGCGTATGAAACGCTCGCACTCATGATCATAGATGTGGTCGATTTGAGCGCGATCGCCCTTTTCGACGGCCATTTTGTAGTGCTGGAATGCCTCATAGCCGTTCTTCGAGTGGCCTGGTCGGGGACATCGCCGACCTAACCGTGAGTTGAGCAGCGGGAGGCGCAGCATGCCGAAGCCGAGGATGGGGTGGGGCTTGAGTCGAATCGAATCTGGGGCTCGGGTGGCAGCTCTCGCGTGCGCAGCGCTTCTGGCAGTGACGGGTGGAATCGCGTGTGGAAGTGAGGCCGAGGAAACCTCGGTGCTCCCAGGCACGGACTCGATCGTGTTCGCCAAGCGCGCGTTCTTGATGGCAGACGGCAACGAAGACGTGAGCGGCGGCAGTGGGCGCGTGGTCGACTACGACCGCTACAACCCAGGCGGCGGCTTGTTCACGCTGACCCCGCCAACTCCCGATGGCGTGCTCAAGAACCTCACCGCCGAATACGAAGGCGTCGACATCGGTGGCCTCGACCTCTCATTCGATGGCCGCGAGGTCGTCTTCTCGATGCGCCACTCCGATGATGATGGCCACTACCACATCTATAAGACCGCGGTGGATGGCAGCGGTCGCGTCGAGCAACTGACGTTCGGACCGTACGACGATGCGAAGCCGGTCTACGCGCCGGGCGAGCGCATCGCGTTCGTGACCAACCAAGGCTACACGCCGATGGGCACGCGCGCCGACGAGTACAACCACAGCCGCGCCGTCACGCAGATGGCCACGATCTCGGGCACGACCGGTGACGCGGACCGTCGCTTGTGCGCGCAGAACCTCTCGCACTCCGCGGATCCGTTCTTGATGAGCGATGGAACGATCGGCTTCTCGCGTTGGGAGCATCTCGGTCCCGTCAACGACGTGAAGCTCTTCCACATGGAGCCCGACTGCACGGGCATGCTCGCGCTCGCCGGCCAACACGGCAAAGACTTCAACAGCATCGTGCAGGCCCGCGAGGTCGCGCCGGGCGTGATCGTCGGCATCGCGACTGCGCGCGAGGGCACGATTCAAGCCGGTGCGGTGATGCGCATCGACGTGAACAGCGATGAAGGCTCCGCCGATCACGACGAGCAGACCGCGCGCTTCGAATCGCTGACGCCCGACGTGCCGATGGATCGCGAAGCGATCTTGCCGTCCGGTGTGGGTCGCTACCGCTCGCCGTTTCTGCTCGGCGACGGGAAGCTGCTCGTCACCTGGGCGAACGGCGATGTCAGCGAGCGCAATGAGATGACGGGCACGGCGCCCAGGTTCGGCCTGTATCGCGTCGACCCGGAAAGCGGCGATCGCGAGAAGGTCTACGACGACGAGGAATTCTGGGAGTTGTACGCGATGCCGATCGCCGAGCGCGAAGAGCCACCGTCGCGCGGCGCGAGCCTCGATGTGAGCATGGAAGCGCCGATGGCGGAGTTCGGTGAGAAGGCCGCGGTGCTCGGCTCGATCGACATCACGCAGACCTCGCTCGACGAGATGGTGAGCGGCGGACAGTTTGGCTCGGGCATGCCGCTGCACGAAGCGCTGCGACAAGCCGAGAAGGTGCGCATCATCGAAGGCTTCTCGTCGGAGATCGGCGCGATCCGCGAGTTCGGTCTCACGATGCACGAGGGCGCGGCGATCATCGGTGAAGCCGACGTGCAGTCGGACGGCTCGTGGGAAGCGCACGTGACGCCGTACTTGCCGTACCACCTGCAGCCGATCGACCGCTACGGGCTTTCGATCCGCAACCAGATGCTTTGGATCCAAGCGATGCCGGGCGAGAACCGCACCTGCGGTGGCTGTCATGAGTCGCGCGCGCAAGCCGCTTCGGCGACGGCCGGCGCGACGCAAGCGCAACAGCTCCCGCTCGCGCGTAAGAACTTCTCGGAGCTGCCGATTTCGGAGCGCATCGAGCTGCCTTGGGCCGGCGCGACGACTGGCTCGACGCTCCAGCAGCTGTTCGACGCGAAATGCGTGAGTTGCCACGACGGCGGCGCAAGCGATCCGTTCGCGGGTCGCACGTACACGGTGACCGTGCCGCCCGAAGAAGACGGCGACGAAGAGCTGGTCTACGAGGTGCCGTACTTGCTGCTCACCTCGGCCGCGGTCGAGGTCTATTACGAGGACGAGGTCATCGGTTATCCGGCTTCGTACGTGTCGCTGCTCTATCCCTCGGCGATGATGGGCGACGTCGAGACGTCCGGCGACGTACCCGATCCGCCGTGGGTCATCCCGGGCTCCGCGCGCCAGAGCCGCTTAATCGCCAAGGTTAATGCGACGCCGACCGGCGACGACGAAGGTGTCGACTGGGCGTGGGCGACCGCCGCGCATCCGGAGGACGTCGGCATCACGCTCACGACCGACGAGCGCGCGATGCTGATTCGGATGGCGGATCTAGGCGGCCAGTTCTATTCGCGCCGCAACGTGGAGAGCGCTGCAATGTGGATGGGCGCGGGCACCGATTACATGGCGGGGCAATAAGATGAACGCTCTTCGAATCTCCAAGACGCTCGTCGAGCGCGTGTGTTTGTTGCTCGTGCTCGCCGGGCTCCCGCTCGCGGTGCACGCTGATGGAGCGACCGAGCATGTGGTCTACGATCGCGAGCGCGGTGAGCTGAGCCCCGGCACGCAAGCACCGGGCATCGAGGCGATGCTCGGCGCGATCGACAACGCATCGCCCACCGGGCTGACGACGATGCTGGAATACGGTGAGCGCGTGGAGTGCCTCGAGTGCATCCCCAAGCTCGAGACCAAGCTGCTCAGCAGCAGCTCGCCCGAGGTGCGGGAGATCGCCGCGTGGTGGTTGCGCCGCCGACCGTTCGGCTACGCGCGCGCCGCGGTGAAGATGCGCCACACGCTGATCGACGATCAGGATGCGGTGCGCCGCGTGCGCGCAGCCGAGGCGCTCGGCGAGTTCTTGGACGCAGGCGGAGTGCCTGCGCTCGAGCGCGCGGTGCGCGACGACGAGTCGACCGAAGTGCGGATCGCAGCCGTGCGAGCGCTCGGTCGGCTCAACGCGAAGGCGGGTCACGCCGCGCTGGTGGTTGCGCTCGACGATGAGCAGCCGGAGATCCGCCGCGCCGCGCTCGACCAGGTGCTGCGCCTCGCGTTCTTCGACGACCGCGAGGCGGTGGTTGCCAAGCTCACCGACAGCTCCGCGGACGTGCGCGTGCGAGCGGCACAGATCATGGGCGAGCTGCGCTGCGAGCTCGGCCGCGAAGCGCTCGAGACGATGCTCGCCTCGGACAACTCCGTGCCCGCGCGGCAAGCGGCAGCCTGGGCGCTCGGACGGCTCGGCGGAGCGCATGGTGTGCTGAGCGCGGCGCAAGAAGCCGAGACCGACGAGCGCGTGCTCGATGCGGTTCGTGTTGCGCTTCGTATGGTGCGATGAGCGGCTAGCCGAGTACGATCGCCAGCGCAGCTCCGGCGCGACCGCGCTGTCTATCATGGCGTCACCTGGTCAATGCATCGCTCGAGTTGGTCTCCGTAATCTGCTGGCGCTCGCGAGCGCGCTGATCATTCATGCGACGGGCTGTGCGCCCGCCGATGATCGCGCGTTCTCGTATTA
>JAYUYY010000220.1:0-6774 GCA_043752225.1 Sandaracinaceae bacterium
TTCACGAAGCGCTTGGGTAATTGCGAAGTGTCGCGCCCGGAGAAAGACTCCTTCCTTTGATAATCTATAAGGTTCATTGGAGATCTCACTGGGCAGATACAATTTGCCACTATCCGCGAAGCGCCACGGTTCGTCATCGGCAAACAGCTTTGGTGGTTTCCTCCACGTCGACAGGTGTCCTCCGGCCACTACTCCGTGTATGTGTATGATCGGAGGATCCGGTGGAAATATGCTGGCCAAGTACTCGTCGAGCACGGTGTCCCAGTTTGTCGTAAACGCCGAAAACTCGCAGTTCGGCTTGAGCACGAAACGATTGATGGCGGCTTGGCACTCCGGGCGCACGCGGATACTCGCTGCATCCTTCGCGCGCCAGAGCTCCTCTTGTATAGCCATGCAAACCCTACCCAGACGTTCCACGGTTGGAGAAGGATTGGAGTGGTCGTGATCTGCAAGAAGTGCAGCTGCGCGAGCGTCGTATACCAATGAGGCCATCGCCAGGTTCGCGCGGTCTGGGGTCGTGGCGGCCGGAAATCCATTCCGCTGTAGCGCTGTCAGGACTGGAGTCCAGGCCCCATCTACGGAGCCCGATCCTGCAACAAAAAGTATTGGACCCTTGGTGTTCGGATCCGATTTTCCAAAGTAACTAGGTACGAGCACTCGTTGCATAGCAAACCGGACCAGCCGAGCACTCGGGCGACGATTGGTGCGCTGCGCTCACTGCTCTACTCGCGGCTCAAACCCGCTCGATCACCATCGCGATGCCCTGCCCAACGCCGATGCACATCGTGCACAACGCATAACGCCCGTTCTTCGCGGCCAGCTCGTACGTCGCGGTCGTCACCAGGCGCGCGCCGCTCATGCCGAGCGGATGGCCGAGCGCGATCGCTCCGCCGTTGGGGTTCACGCGCGGATCATCCGCCGCGACCTCGAGCATGCGCAGCACGGCGATGCCCTGCGATGCGAATGCTTCGTTGAGCTCGATCACGTCCATCTGTTTGATCGAGAGGCCCAAGCGCTCGAGCAGCTTCTTCGATGCGGGTGCGGGGCCGATGCCCATGATGCGCGGCTCGACGCCTGCGACGGCAGCGCCGACGACGCGCGCGCGCGGTGTGAGGCCGTGCTGTTTGACGGCTTGCTCGGAGGCGATGATCAGCGCGCAGGCGCCATCGTTGACGCCGGAGGCGTTGCCCGCGGTGACGGTGCCGTTCTTTTTGAACGGTGTGCCGAGCTTGGCGAGCTTCTCGAGCGTGGTGTCGCCGCGCGGGTGCTCGTCTTTGTCGACGCGAATCGGTTCGCCTTTGCCGGCGGGGACCATCACGGGGACGATCTCTTGCGCGAGCCGGCCGCTCTCTTGTGCAGCGACCGCGCTGAGCTGGCTGCGCAGTGCGAAGCGATCCTGATCTTCGCGCGAGACGTTGAATTGCTCGGCGACGTTTTCGCCGGTCTCGGGCATGGAGTCGACGCCGTACTGAGATTTCATCAACGGGTTGACGAAGCGCCAGCCGATCGTGGTGTCGTAGATCTCAGCATTGCGGCTGAATGCTGAGGTGGCTTTGCCCATGACGAACGGCGCGCGCGACATCGATTCGACGCCGCCTGCGAGATAGAAGTGGGCTTCGCCGGCTTTGATCGCGCGCGCGGCGACCGAGACAGCGTCCATGCCCGAGCCGCACAGGCGGTTGATGGTGGTGCCGGGCGTGGTGACCGGGAGGCCGGCGAGCAGGGCGGACATGCGCGCGACGTTCCGGTTGTCTTCGCCGGCTTGGTTGGCGCAGCCGAAGACGACGTCGTCGAGCGCGCTCCAGTCGACCTTGGGGTTGCGCTCGCGCAGTGCGTTCAGCGGCACGGCGCCGAGATCATCCGCGCGGACCGCGGAGAGCGTTCCGCCGTAGCGGCCAATCGGGGTGCGGATCGCGTCGCAGATGAAGGCTTCAGCCATGGCTCGTTGCTCCGTGAAAAATGAGTGGGCGGAGCATAAACTGCGCGCTTCAGTTGTGAAGGGCGCGACGACAGCCAGGCCTAGCTCTGGACGCCAGCCTGGTTGTCCTCCGCGCCAAACGTTTCGTGCCAGGCGCTCACCCGCAGCTAGCGCTAAACAAGCGTTCCCCGCACTATCGCGCTGGCATGACGGGCAAAGTCGGTACCGGGCCCAGTGCTGAGCTCGAGCTGCTCGGTCACCGCCGCTTTCAGCTTCGCCGCAGGCTGGGCGAAGGCAGCATGGGCGCGGTGTATCTGGCGCACGATCGCGAGCGCGGCGTGGACGTCGCGCTCAAGACGTTGTTGCGAGTGGATGCGACGAGCATCTATCGCTTCAAGCGCGAGTTCCGGGCGCTCTCGGATGTGGTGCATCCCAACTTGGTAGCACTGCACGACCTCTTTCATGAGGGCGAGCTGTGGTTCTTTACGATGGAGTACGTGCAGGGCCAAGACTTCTTGGCGGCCGTGCTCGGCAACGCGGGGCGCGCGTATGCGACGCCGACGCCGCGCTCGACGCCGAGCTCGATCGCACCCGACGCGAACCGGATCACGGATCGCACGACGCTCACCGATATCGCGCACAGCGGCGGGCTCGAGATGATGTTCCCGACGCCGGTCGCGGACCTCGAGCGCTTGCGCGACGTGGTGACGCAGATCAGCCGCGGGCTCTTGGCGATCCACTCGGCGGGCAAGCTGCACCGCGACTTGAAGAGCGAGAACGTGCTCGTCACCGATGCCGGGCGCGCCAAGGTGCTCGACTTCGGGATCGTGATCGATCGGCCGAGCGTGCACGGAACGCTCGAGCTCGGCGTGATGGGGACGCCCGCGTATATGTCGCCGGAGCAAGCCGCGGGCTTGCCGGTGACCGAGGCGACCGATTGGTACTCGCTCGGCGTGATGCTCTACGAGGCGCTGACCGGCAACGTGCCGTTCGATGGCTCGTACCTCGAGGTGATGCGCCAGAAGCAGATCGCGGATGCGCTGCCGCCTTCGCAGATCGTCTCGGGCGTGCCGAAGGATCTCGATGATCTGTGTACGCTGCTCTTGCAGCGCAACCCGGCGGCGCGACCGCAAGGCAGCGCGGTGCTGCGCGCGCTCGAGGAGCGCAACGCGCCGATCACGCGCGTGGGCTCAGCCTCGAGCGTGCCGGCCGAAGCAGATGCGCCGTTCGTCGGGCGCGACGACCAGCTCGCAGCGCTGCGCCGTCATCTAGCCCAAACGGACCAGAGCTCGCCGGTGGTGACGCTGGTGCACGGGCCCTCGGGCATCGGCAAGACCACGCTGGTCGAGCGCTTCGTGGGCGAGGTGCGCGGCGGCGAGCGCGCGGTGGTGCTCAAGGGGCGCTGCTACGAGCGCGAGGCGGTGCCGTTCAAGGCGTTCGATAGCTTGATCGACGCGCTAAGCCGTTACTTGCGGCGCTTGCCGCAGGCCGATGCCGCGGAGACCTTGCCGCGCGACATCCACGCGCTCGCGCACCTGTTCCCGGTGTTGCGGCGGGTCGAAGCGATCACCCTGGCGCGCCGGCGCACCGGCTTGCCGAGCGATCGCCAGGAGCAGCGGCGGCGCGCGTTCCATGCGCTCAAGGAGATGTTTTGCCGGATCGCCGATCGCACTCCGCTGGTGCTGATGATCGATGATCTGCAGTGGGGCGACCTCGACAGCGCGCGCTTGATCGGTGAGCTGCTCTCTCCGCCGGACGCGCCGGCGCTGCTCTTGGTGCTCGCGTATCGCAGCGGGGAGGCGCGCACCAGCCCGTGTCTCGCGCCGCTCTTGCCGCTCTTGCGCGAGCTCGAAGATATCGAGGTGCACGAGATCGAGCTCGGGCCGCTTTCACTCGAGCAGAGCGCGGAGCTCGCGCGGCAGTTGCTCGGCAGCGACTTGTTCGCAGCGGTGCAGGGCATCGGGCTCGAGTCGCGCGGCAGCCCGCAATTGGTGCACGAGCTGGTGCGGCACGTGCGCGAGGGGCGCGACACGGGCACGACGTCGCCGGAGACTTTGAGCGGGCTCGTGAGCTTCGATCGCGCGCTCGTGCAGCGCGTGGGCGAGCTTTCCCCGGGCGCGCGCGTATTGCTCGAGCTGGTCGCGGTCGCGGGCCGGCCGCTGCCCGAAGATAGCCTCGGCTTGCTCGCGTCGAGCTTCGACATCGAGCTGCACGATGCGCTGCTCGAGCTGCGCGGCGGCAAGCTGGTGCGCGGCGTCGGCACGCACTCGACGCGCTCGATCGAGACCTATCACGACCGCGTGCGCGAAGCGGTGGTGCAAGCGCTGCCGCTCGAGCGGCTCGAGCAGTGGCATCGGCGGCTTGCGAGCACGCTCGAAGCAACCGGCTCAGGAGATCTAGAAGCGATCGTCGAGCACCTCTTGGGCGCGCGCGATTATCAGCGCGCACAGATCTACGCGATTCGCGCTGCGACCCAGGCGGCCGAAGCGCTCGCGTTCGACAAAGCCGCACGGCTGTTCGCGATCGCGGTAGAGCACGATGCGGATGAAGCGTGGGGCCACGAGCTGCTGGTGAAATGGGCGGACTCGCTCGTCAACGCAGGGCACGGACGGCAAGCGGCTTCGGTGTACTTGGAGGCGGCGCGCGCCGCGAGCGATCTCGATGCCGGGCCGTTTCGGCGCAAGGCGGGTTTGCAGCTGCTCGCGAGCGGCTACGACGAAGAAGCGCTGCCCATGCTGGCGGATACGCTGAGCTGGCTCAACGCGCGGCTCGGCAGCACCAGCGATGCCATAGAGGATCTCAAGCCGTTGCGCGATGCGCTCGACTTGCGCGGGCTCGCGCTTGCCGCGGAGTCGAACGCTGCGAGCTTCGAGCGGCTCGATGCGCAGCTCTCGCTCGCGACCGGCTTCGCGGTGCTCGATCCGGTGCGCGCTGCGCCATTGGTCGCCCGCGCGACGCTGGAGACGCTCGACGCCGGCGATCCCGGTCGGGCGGTGCACGCGTTGTCGCTGTATCACTGGGTGGTCGATGTGCCGCAGAGCAGCGCGCTGCAGGTGCCGTGGCAAGGCGCGCTCGCGGCCGCCGAAACGATCGCAGCGGTGCACGACGAGCCCGCAGCGCAAGCGCGCGTGTTGCTCGCGACCGGGCTCGAGGCGCTGCGCATCGGTCAATGCCGCAGTGCATTGCGCGCGCTCGATCGCGCCGAGGAGCTGCTGTCGACGCGCTGCGCCGGTGTCGCGAGCGAGCTCAGGCTGTGCCGCACCGCGCTGGTCTATGCGAGCACGGTGTTCCTGCAGCTCGAGCGCTTCGCGCGCGTCCAGCTGTGGGCCAAGGAAGCTGAAGAGCACGAAGACCTGCTGGCGGCGACGCGGCTGCGCCTGCTCGAAGCGCTGTGCGTGGCGATCGAAGGCGACTTTACGAGCGCACAGCGCATCGCGTCGCAGGCGGTGCTCTTTTGGGATCGCGACCGCAGCGACCTCACCTCGTCGCTCGCGCGCTTCGTGAACGCAACGGTCGCGCTGTATCGCAAGGTGCCGGACGAAGCCGACCAAGCGCTGCAAGGGCTGGGGCTCGATGCGGGCACCGGGCTCGATGCGCTGCCGCTGGTGCGCGGCGATGTGCTGCTGCTGCGCGCGCGGCTCGCGCTGCTGGCGAGCATGGGCGAGAGCTCGCGCGCCAAAGCGCGGCTCGAGCTGGCGGAGCTCTCGGTACGCGAGCTCTCGTCGCTGCGCGTGATGACCTTCGAGCATCCGGTGCGGCTCCTGCGCGCGAGCATCGCGGCGCAGCGCAAGGACCTCGATACCGCGCTGGCGCTGCTCGAAGCGGTGCTCGCGGATCCGGTCGACGAGCCGACCTTGCCGTTCACGCAGGCAGCTGCGCGTTGGGCGAAAGGCAAGCTGATCGGCGGCGACGAAGGCCGCTGGCTCGTTTCCCTGGCGACGACTGTGCTACGCGAGCAGGGAATTGCGGATGCGCAGGCGTTCTTCGGACCGCTGGTGCTCGGTCTCGAATAAGAACGCTTCAATGAGCACGACTGAAAAGGCGCCGGAGAGCACGCGCGGCGCGCAGAAGCTGGAAGCGGCGTTGCGCGAGCTCGACCTGCACGATCAGGTGCGCGGCAAGCGCGCGATCGACATCGGTGCGTCGACCGGCGGCTTTACCGCGACGCTGCTCGCGCACGGCGCGACGCACGTGACCGCGATCGATGTCGGCCACGATCAGATCTTGGCGAGCTTGCGCGCCGACGCGCGGGTCGCGGTGCTCGAGAAGACCGACTTTCGTCGCGTGTCGCTCGATGTGGCGCCGGGGCCGTTCGAGCTGTTCAGCGTGGACGTGAGCTTCGTCGCCGCGCGCAACATGCTGCGCTCGCTGGCGTTTCGGCTCGAGCCCGGCGCGCAAGGGATCGTGCTGCTCAAGCCGCAGTTCGAGCTCGGCAAGGGCGAGCTGCGTAGCGGCAGCGTCGCGGATCCGGCGCTGCGCAAGCGCGCGGTCGAGCGCTTCACCGAGCGCGCGGAGCGCTGTGGCTTTCGCATCTTGCAGGTGCGCGACAGCTCGGTGACCGGTGAGTCGGGCACGGTCGAGATGATCGTGCACCTCGCGTTCGACGGTCGCCCTGAAGGGTTTCCGACGCGCGATGGCGATGAAGCGGGCGTCGAGCCCAAGGCGAAGCCCTCGAACAAGCTCGAGGCGAAGCCGGCTGCTCGCGGCAAGCGCGCGGCGCGTGAGCCCGGCACGGGTGATGCGCTCAAGACCGAGTACGAGTGGTTTGCGATCGCCGCGCCAGGGCTCGAGCCGCTGCTGGCCGCGGAGCTGAGCGCGATCGGCAGCTTGCGCGAGGTGACGCAGCTCGCGAGATC
>JAYUYY010000221.1:0-2594 GCA_043752225.1 Sandaracinaceae bacterium
CGGGATAGCCGAAGAGGTGCTCGACGCCATGATCCTTCAGCGCGCGCACGATCATCGCCGCGCCGTCGCGACCACCGCGGGTGTGTCCGACCGGCACGCCGGCGATGGCGGTCGGCGGCACGGGCGATGTGCTCGCAGGCGTGCTCGGCGCATTGCTCGGTCAGCTGCCGGCGTTCGAGGCCGCGTGTGCTGCCGTCTATCTGCACGGCCTTGCCGGTGAGCTCGCGAGCACGGGCGATCGCGGCTTGCTCGCATCGGAGCTCGCGGCGCAGCTGCCTGCGGCGCTAGTCGCGTGTCGTGCTGGCGCGCACGCTTGAGCTCTTAATCGGCCTACGTCGCGCGCGTGCTCGGCGCAGCGTGCGGCGCGCGAAGAACGCGAGCCGATCCCAGCGCACGAACGGCACGTAGGCAAGGCCTGCGAGCTGGTACCAGAAGACGATCCCCATCAGCAGGCGAATGCCCCAGTGCAGACCCCATAACGCAGCGGTGAAGAGCAGCGCCAAGCGCTGGCTGAGCACCGCGAGCGGCGCGCCGAGCTCGAGCGCGAGTGATCCGACGCCGAGCACCCACCACACGGCCGTCGGCCACTCGTACACGACATAGGTGAGCGCCGAAGCACCGCCTTCGAACAGGTGATAGCGCAGCGCGTTGTTCCCGATGTGATCGAGCAAGGTCGCATCGGTCACCCAGCCGATCCCGCTCGCTCCGAGCTTTGCCATTCCGGCGACCCAATAGGTGACGCCGGTGAGCAGGACCATCAGCTGAGCGGGCCATCCGTAGCGCCACGAAGGCGAGGCCGGTGCGCGCGAAAGCACCAAGCGCGTGCCCGGCAGCTGCAGGCGCCGCAAGCACGCGTCGATCGAGAGCACGTTCGAAGAGCGCGCGAGCGCGAGCACGCCCACGTGCAGCACGAGCAGGTTCTCCGTGTGATAGATGAAGCTGAACGATTGCCGGTACGTGAGCACGAAGAGCAAGAGCGCCGCGAACAGCGGTGCGATCACACGGCTCGCGATGCCGAGCGTGAACAAGATGCTCGCGACGACGCAGGCATCGTAGAGCGGCGCGAACACGCCGTCCGCGAGCGGCGTGCGCATCCACGCGAGCACACCGACCGGATCGAAGTAACGCAGCGCGGTCTCGGTGCAGGTGTGGATCGCGCTCCAGCGCTGCGCGTCCAGCAGCCAGATCGCGTAGCAGCCGATCAGGATCCGCATCACCGCTAGATTGGTGGCGGCGTGCTTCGGAAAGAGCGCGCTCTCGAGCGTTTCGCGAAGGCGGCTTGGCATCACGGCGCCGCCAGCGCACGCTCGATCGGGCATGCGATCAAGACGCGTTCGCGCTCGGGTTTTTCGTCGCGCGCCGGCCCAAAGATTTTCTCGGGAACGTAATACGCGTCGATGATCTCGATCCGCGCGACGCGCTTCTGCGAGCGGTGCCGGGCGACGCTCTTGGCGATCGCGCGACACATCTCGTTCCTTCGCGCGGGGCGATCGGGTCGCACCTCTTTGAGATGCGCCATCGCTTGATTCATGCCTCCAGGGTTGAAGACGTAGCTCGGCACCGGGCCCAGCACCGCGCCTTGCGCGTCGAGCGCGCGCACCCAGGTCATGCGGTGCTGCTCGGGACGCCGCTTCGAGAACATCCCAAAGGTCGAGATCGGAAACGAATCCTCGGCTTGGTAGCGCGCTGCTAGCAGGTGGCGTACGCCCGGCGCACCAACCCATACCGTGAGCGCGAAGGTGACCGCGATCGCAACGCTCTTCGCTGACTCTCGCCGCGTCGGCGCAGGGTAGCCCGCGCCGACCGTGTCACGGCGCGATCATGCGTGCTGCGCGCAGAGAACGCGTATACGTCGCGCGTATACGGGCGCCCAACGCGCTGCCTCGCGCGGGCTCTCGATCAGCCTGACAGCGTGGCAGCCTCCATTCGGAGGGCTCGACATTTTGGCAGTGTCGGGTGCTCGCGGAGGCTGAAATATCGCGGCTTTCTGCGGACTTTGCGCGAAGCGCGCGCGTTCGTCGCGGGATTGGGTATTGGCCTGGGCGTTGCACTACGGCAGCGCATGGCAAGCACGCACGACGCCAATCCGGGCAACGAAGTCGAACGTCTCGATCGCGGCGACAGCGCAGGCAGCGCCGATACATGGCTGACCGCGTGGCCCGTGGTGCTGCCGGGCCTGCGCCGTTCCGCGCTGCACTTGACGCGCGATCGCGACGAAGCCGACGACCTTTTGCAAGAGACCGCGTTGCGCGCGCATCGCTTCGCTGCGGGCTATCGCGCCGGCACGTGCGTGCGCGCATGGCTCCACCGCATCCTGCGCAACACGTTTGCGAGCCGCTATCGCAAGCGTCGCCGCGAGCGCGAGGTGATGGAGCGCGCGCACGTCGAAGGCGCGCTTGCACCGGTGACCGTGACTGCAGCCGCACAACACGAGCCCACGCTGATCGCCGCATCGCTCAGCGACGAAGTGACACGCAGCCTCGACGCGCTCGCTCCCGAGTTTCGCGCGGTGCTGGTGCGCGTCGCGGTCGATGGCCTGAGCTATCGCGAGACCGCGGACGCGATGGGTTGCCCGATCGGCACCGTGATGTCGC
>JAYUYY010000222.1:0-2594 GCA_043752225.1 Sandaracinaceae bacterium
CTCCGGTTTCGTCACACCGCGATTTCGGCACGCGGCTTGAATACACGAGATGCGAGAAGCAGCGATTCGAGAGGCGATGGCTGTCTCGTGCACCGCGACTCCACCGTCGAAGTCCGTAGCTGAAAGGGTCCACGTGACGAAACCAACCGCTGACATGCGCCGTGGGTGGCACAGGTCGATCGTAGGCGCTGCGGCCGTCTTTGCTGCCGGCGCGGGTACGGCCGTGGTGGCAAGCTGGTCCTTTGCGACGTTCGGTATTCGGATGCGCATCGATCACGAGGTCGCGGTGCACATGCCCGCCGAGCTGCCCGTGCGTGCTGTCATCGCGCGACCGCTGGCGGTGCGGATCGATGATCAGGTCGACGCCAGAGTACACCTCGACGATTTCGCGATCTCGATCGACGAGGTCATCGACGTTCCCCTGCGCATGGCCATCGATGTGCCCATCGACACCAAAGTCGTGGTCGACGAAGACATCGATGTGGATGTCATCGTGCCCATTGACATGGTGCTGACGCAGCGGGAGCTCGACCTCAGCAACCTCGAAGTCGCGATCGACACGGAGGTCTTCGTGGACGAGCAAATCGCGATCGATACGGTCATCCCGATCGACAGCGAGGTCACGACGGCGTTCGGCATCCAGGTGCCGGTCAAGATGCTGGTCCCCGTCAAGGCCAACGTGCCGATCCGCCAAAAGGTGCGCATCCGAGACACGGTCAAGGTCGCAATGAGAGACGTGCGCATCCCTCTAAAGGTGAACGTACCCGTCCATGTGACGATCCCGTTCAAGCGGGAGCTTCGAGTGGTCGGGAATGTCCATGTGCCGATACGCGAGCTGATCCGCGTGCCGATCCGAAAGACGATGCACCCACTGCTCAAGGAGCCGATCGTCGCGTCGGTCGACCTCGACGGCGTCGTCCCCGCCACGCTCGATGGTGAGTTCGAGGCGCGCGTGTCCTTTGACGGGCCGATCGCCGCCGGCCTCAGCTCGATGCACTTCGATGTGGGTGACGTCGCTCTCGAGCGGCGCAGCGCAAGCCGATGAGACGCGTGCGCCAGCCTACCGGCCGCGGACCAACCAGACCGCCAGGACTAGGATCGCGAGCGACGCGAGCAAGGTGCTGCGGCCGAGCCAGGACGCGATGGTGCGCGTGCGCACAGCTCGCATCGACGTAGGGCTCTCTGTGAGCATGCGGACCGCGTTCTGACCGACCAGCACGTCGTGAAGCGCGGTCATTCCCAAAACGAGGCCGACGAGCACGAGCTTCCACGCGAGCAGACGGCCAAAACCTCCGCTCCAAAAGCGCGATTCATGCAGCTCGGTCCAGCTGATCCCGCGGTAGTGCAAGTTCAGCGCGCCGGTGATCAGCAGCGTCGCGAGAGCCGCCCACCCGAGCACGCGAAAGCGCGCTCCGATCAGCCGCAGCAGCGCTGGAGCATGCGATCGCGTCTCGGGTCGATGCAGCACGGGCACGACGACCGCGGCGAAGAACACCATCGAGCCGACCCAAACGCATGCGGCTACGATGTGCAGCCACACGCAGATCGCATAGCTGCTCACTGTGAGCCCCGTGCCGCGGCCGCGTGCGCGAGCAGTGCGTCGATCGCTTGGAACGCGCGCGGACCATCGAAGTGCCTCGCGAGCGGCGGCTCCGGAGCGGCGGCGAACCGTGTGAGCAACTCTGCACGGCGTTCGCCGAGCGCTTCGTCCGCGATCGCATACAGCCCGCGCGGCCCCTCCTCAAGCGGATCGTGCAGCTCGAGCAGCGCGCGCACGCGCTCGAGCAGCACGGGCGTGGGCGAAGGTACGAGCAGCGCCGCAAGCGCCGCGTGATCGAGGTGGAGCTGCGCCGCGAGCGCGACCGGCTTCGCTCGCACGGCTGCAAGCTCGCGCAACAGGATCTTCTCCTCGATCCCGATGTGCCGAAGTAAACCGCCGCGCAGCTTCGCATACGCCGCTGCGTCGCCTTCGAGGGCACGGCTCAAGAACGCACCGAGCCTGCGGTGATCTTGCTCGAGCCAAGCGGAAATCGTCTCAGTCATGCGCCGCCACCTGCGCGGTCGCTGCGCCGACCACGGCAGCCGCAAGCGGCGCGGGATCGGCGATGCTGCCGTCGACGCGCAATGCGAGCGCCCCGTCTCGATCGAGCAATGCGATCAGCGGTGAGTGCCCGATCTCTCCGCCCTCCATCATGCGATAGCGCACGCCGAGCAGCGCCGCGAGCTCGCGTACGCTGCTCGCGCGGGTGCGTGTGAAGTGCCAGCGGGCGGCGTCGACGCCGTGCAAACGCGCGAGCTTCGCCAAGCGTTCGACCGTGTCGCGCTCGGGATCGAGGCTGACGAGCACGACCTGCGTCTTCGCGCGCACCGCGGCGGGCAACGCTTGCTCGACGCGCTTGAGCTGCGCGATCAGCATCGGGCAGACGCTCGTGCACGACGAATAGAACATCGTCATGAGCACCGGGTGGCCGCGAAACGCGTCGAGCGTAAGCGTGCGACCGTGCTGATCCGTGAGCTCCGCGCGGAGGTGATACAGCGATGCGCTGGGCAGCGGCGTCGCGGCCGCGAGCGGATCGTGGTGCGTGCAGCTGCTG
>JAYUYY010000223.1:0-6766 GCA_043752225.1 Sandaracinaceae bacterium
GTCCTGCACCGGCAGCGCAGAGCTACTTGCGCGGCGAGCGCATCTTGCAAGCCGCGCTCGACACCGGCGCGCAAGCGATTCACCCCGGGTACGGCTTCTTGAGTGAGAACGCCGCATTCGCAGAGCAGTGCAGCGCCGCGGGTGTCGCGTTCATCGGTCCGACACCCGATCAGATCCGGCGCTTCGGGCTCAAGCATGAAGCACGCGCGCTGGCCCGCGAGCACGGCGTACCGCTCGTGCCCGGCACCGACCTGCTCGAGTCGTTCGACGAAGCCGAGCGTCACGCCAACGCGATCGGCTATCCGGTGATGCTCAAGAGCACGGCCGGCGGCGGCGGCATCGGTTTGCGCGTGTGCCGCGATCGCGCCGAGCTGCGCGAAGGCTTCGACGCGGTGCGCCGGCTCGGCGCGACGCACTTCTCGGGCAGCGGCGTGTTTCTCGAGAAGTACATCGAGCATGGCCGGCACGTCGAGGTGCAGGTGTTCGGCGACGGCTACGGCAACGTGCTCGCGCTCGGCGAGCGCGATTGCTCCACGCAGCGCCGCAACCAAAAAGTGATCGAGGAAACGCCCGCGCCGGGCATCGACGACACCGTTCGCCAAGGGTTGTTCGACGCGGCGCTGCGGCTGTGTCGCGCGGTGCGGTACGCGAGCGCGGGCACGGTCGAGATGTTGCTCGACGCGCGCACGCACGCGTTCTACTTCCTCGAGGTCAATACGCGCCTCCAGGTGGAGCACGGCGTCACCGAGGAAGTGACCGGCATCGATCTGGTCGAGTGGATGGTGCTGCAGGCCGCAGGCGAGCTCGTGCTCCCCGAGCGCGCACCGGCTCCGCAAGGCGCCGCGATCCAGGTGCGCGTGTACGCCGAGGATCCGCACAAGAATTTCCAACCGAGCACGGGCACGCTCACGCACGTCGAGCTGCCGCAGGACGTGCGCTGCGATGGCTTCGTCGAGGCCGGCACGGAGGTGACGCCGTTCTACGATCCGTTGCTGGTCAAGATCATCGCGACAGGTGCCACGCGCCAGCTCGCGCTTTCGCGCTTGCGCAGCGCGCTCGATCGCACGCGGCTCGACGGCATCGAGGGCAACCTCGAATACCTGCGTCAGATCTTGGCGAGCGAAGGCTTCGCGCAGGGCGGGATCACGACGCGGTACCTCGAGAGCATGAAGTACGCGCCGCGCAGCTTCGATGTGATCGAGCCCGGCACGCAGACCACGATTCAGGATTACCCGGGACGCTTGGGCTATTGGGCGGTGGGCGTGCCGCCGTCGGGACCGATGGACGATCTCGCGTTTCGCGCGGCCAACCGCTTGCTCGGCAACGAGGAAGGCGCGAGCGCGCTCGAGATCACGCTGTCCGGTCCGAAGCTCGTGGCTAACTGCGAGTCAACGATCGCGATCACCGGCGCCGATCTGCATCCGATGCTCGACGGCGCTTCGATCCCGATGTGGAAGCCGGTGCACGTGCCGATGGGCGCGACGCTCGAGCTCGGCATGGCCGATGGTCGCGGCTTTCGCGCATACCTCGCGGTCGCCGGCGGCTTCGACGTGCCGAGCTATCTCGGCAGCCGCGCGACCTTCATGCTCGGCAAGTTCGGCGGTCACGGCGGTCGCGCGCTGCGCGCAGGCGACGTGCTCAAGCTCTCGAGCGAGCTGCTTCACGTAGACACCGCGCGCGTCGCGAAGCTCAAGCCGGAGGCGCCCAACACCGTGTTGCCCGACGGCGCGATCGAATATCCCGAGGTCTGGGAGATCGGCGTGCTCGAAGGCCCGCACAGCGCGCCGGATTTCTTCACGCCGCGCGACATCGCGACGCTCTACGCGACGACCTGGGAGGTCCACTACAACTCGGACCGCACCGGCATCCGCTTGATTGGCCCCAAGCCCGAGTGGGCGCGCAAAGACGGCGGCGAAGCCGGTCTGCACCCGAGCAACATCCACGACAACGCGTACGCGATCGGCACGGTCGATTACACGGGCGACATGCCGGTGATCTTGGGCCCGGACGGCCCGAGCCTCGGCGGCTTCGTGTGTCCGGTGACGATCGTCAGCGCCGAGCGCTGGAAAATGGGCCAGCTCAAGGCCGGCGACAAGCTGCGCTTCGTGCGCGCGGACGTGACTGCGAGTGAAACGCACCGCGCCCAGCACAACGCAGCTCCGGCGCGCGAGCCAGCCGACGCACCGATCCTCGATATCCTGAGCGCGACCGCGAGCCGGCCGACGGTCACGTATCGGCGCGCGGGCGACGAGTACATGCTGGTCGAGTACGGGCCGATCGAGCTCGACCTCGCGCTGCGCTTTCGCGCGCACGCGCTGATGACCGCGCTGCAAGCGCGCAACCTGCCGGGGATCATCGATCTCACGCCGGGCATTCGCTCGCTGCAGGTGCATTACACACCGCGACTGCTCGCGCTCGCCGACCTCTTGCACGAGCTGCGCGCGATCGAGCTCGAGCTGCCGAGCATCGACGAGATCGAAGTGCCGACGCGGATCGTGTACTTGCCCTTGTCCTGGGAAGATCCCGCGACCCTGCTCGCGATCGAGAAGTACATGCGCCTGGTGCGCAAAGACGCGCCGTGGTGCCCGAGCAACATCGAGTTCATCCGGCGCATCAACGGCCTACCTTCGATCGACGAAGTACGCCGGATCGTGTTCGACGCGAGCTATCTCGTGCTCGGCTTGGGCGACGTGTATCTCGGCGCGCCAGTCGCGACGCCGCTCGATCCGCGACATCGCTTGGTCACCACCAAGTACAACCCTGCACGCACTTGGACTCCGGAGAACGCGGTCGGCATCGGCGGCGCGTACATGTGCATCTACGGCATGGAAGGTCCCGGCGGCTATCAGTTCGTCGGCCGCACGCTGCAAGTGTGGAACACGTACAAGACGACCGCGGAGCTCGAGCCGGGCAAGCCTTGGCTCTTACGGTTCTTCGATCAGATCCGCTTCTATCCAGTTGGCGCCGATGAGCTGCTCGCGATGCGCGCGGATTTCCTGACCGGCAAGCATCGCTTACGCATCGAGCACGAGACGTTTCGCTTCGGTCCCTATCGCGCATTCCTCGAGCAGAACGCGGAGAGCATCGCTGATTTTCGGAGCATGCAATCGCGCGCGTTCATCGAAGAGCGCGAGCGTTGGGCCGCAATGGGCGAAGAGCTCGTGCCGCAGATCCCAGCGGACGCGCGCACGGGCTTTGAGGCCGAGGCGCTGCCGCCGGGCGCGATCGCGGCTACCAGCCCGGTCGCGGGCAGCTTGTGGAAGCTGATCGCGCAACCTGGTCAGCAGGTCACGGCCGGCGACACGATCGCGATCGTCGAAGCGATGAAGACCGAGATCGTCGTGCGCGCGAATGCATCCGGTCGCGTGCTCGAGCACCGCAGCGTCGAAGGCGCGAGCGTCGTGCCCGGACAGACTCTTCTCCTGCTGATCAAAGATTGAGGCAGACGGACGTCACGCTCGGGTCCGGGCTCGAGCCCGTTACGTCGAGGCATGTCCAACCGGGAGGGCACGTGCTGGCGTCCGCGAGGCAGCTCACCGCCGTGCAGTACGCGAGCTGTGGTGCGCCGCAAACCAGGTGGCTCGGGCAATCCGCTTGCTCTGCGCACTCATCGCCAAAGCTTGCGTAGGGATCGGCGTTGCTCGCATCCGCGGGCTCGGCGCTCTCACCACCGTCGTCATCCTGCGATGCATCGGCTTGGTCACCGTCACCGCCGTTCGCGGCCGCACCGAACAAACGACACGCGCCGTGCTCTTCGTAGTAGCCGGGATCGCACGGGTCGCTCGGATCGCATGCGGTCAAGCCGATCGCAGCGACGCACAACGCCCATCGCACCAAGCGCGAGCTCATGGCGGTACCACTCTACCCTGCCGAATGCGCGCGACGATTTTGACCTTGGGCGTCGCGAGCTCGGGCCGAACGTAGCCAATGCTTCCGCGCAAGTTCGCGATCACCTTCAACATCAGCGTAGCGTCCGGGACCTGTCGGGGCGGCAAGCCGAGACCGCGGATGCGACGGTCGAGCCAAAATCGACCCACTTGATCGGGGCTCAAGCGCAATACCACTCGGTCGACCTCATCGCGCATCGGGTTGCCCGTGGGCGCGTTGAGCGGGATCACCGCAGTGCCATCGCCCCAGCGCGTCTGGGCGCGCGTGAACAGCGCTTCGAGCTCGACACTCGAGAGCTTGCTGGCCGGAGTGCTCAAGTGCGCGACCACATCGAGATCAGTCGGCGGCGCGGCCAATACAGCAGAGCGCGCGATCGACAAACCCAAGATCGCGGCGACCACGACGAAACCGAAAAGGCTGGCAACAAGGGCTCGCATCAGAATGCCAGGATCAAACGGGCAGCAAGGTTGTGAAAGTAGTCGTACTGCAACTCGCGCTCGGGGCCTTCAAGGTCGAAGAGACGTGAGTACGTGTAACTCATTCGCAGCGTGATCGCTTCGTTGAGATAAACGTTCATGCCACCTGTAAGACGGCCCGCGTATTCGGCAATGGGCAACGCAAAGCGCATCAGCTCCATCTGCACGAGCGGCTCGAGGCCGAGCCAAGGCAACTGATACGCAACCGTTGCGCAACCGCCAAAGGTCATTTGATCGGCGTTGGGTTGACCCGGCAACAGCGCGTCGCGTTTGCCCTCCTCGTAGAGCTTCCAGCGAAAGACACCTCCGGTACGTACGCGCAACGCACCGATATCGGCGGAGACATCGCCTGAGACGGCATAGTCGCGAAACGCGATCGTCTCGCGGCTGGAGACCAAGATCGATCCATCGCTGCCGAGACCAAACGATTTCTCGACCGTCTCGCTGCGGCCGGTGAAGCCCGAGATGCCAAACGTGAGCGGCGTCGGGTGGCGCGAGCTCGCATAGAAGCGAGCGCCGAGCGCTTTGTCGTCGGAGAAATCGGTTTGACCTGTCGTGCGCCCGTTGCTCACGTACAGGTGATAGCCGAGCGTCCACGGCAACGCGTATGCGCGATCGAACAGCTCTACGCCTAGCTGTTTCTCCGGGAGCATCTGCGTCGAGATGAACAGCGGAGGCTCGAGCATGATGCGTGTCGGTGAGCCGTGGTCGACGTTCCAAATGCCCTATGGCGTGAGAAAATGGCCGACGCGCACGTTGATCTCGTCGCGCGGTGTCCAATCGATGTGCGAACGCTCGAGCACGACGCCGTTCCAGCGCAGGTCGGTGAAGCCGCCGTTGGGCGAGCCTTCGTCGCTTTCCCCCCACACCTCGACTCGGGCGCGTTAACCGCCGGCCAGCGGCGCGAGCAGATAGACCTGATCGCCATCGTGCAGCTCGCGCTCGAGGTTCTCTGCGACCGGGCAGCGCGACCCGTTGAGCATCAGCGTGTGACGCAGGTGCGGGCTCTTGTCGATCGCGTCGCGCAGCGGCACGCCTTCGCGATCCGCGTGATCGAGCAGGCTGCCGAGCGTCGCCGGCGAGCGCAGCTCGAGCGTGCGATCGATGTCCTGCCAGCCCTCGCCGATCCGGCCTTTGATCAGCACGTGCACGCGAACGCGCGGGCGGGCATCGCGCTCACCGAACAGCTTCTTGAACAGCGCGCGCATCGCTCCTGCTCACTCGTCGACGTAGCCCGCGAGCAGCGCGCTGATGCCGAGCGCGTCGGCGCGCGACTTCGCGAGCCGCCCGGTCTTCTCGTTCCAGCCCATCGCCGTGAAGTAGTCGCGCCGCAGCTCGATCAGCGGCACGCGAATGCCCTGCAACGGCCCGGCATCGAGCAGCCCGTCGCCTTCGCCGAGCATGCGCGGGTGCGGCTTGAAGTCGTCGGGCATGATGCCCTCGCGGCGATTGAACGCGTTGCGCAGGTTCTGGATGCGCTCGCCGCACAGCAAGAGATCCTTTTCCGTCATCTCCCAACCGGTCAGCGCTTGCACTAGATCGAGCCACGGCAAGCCGCCCGTGAGCGACGTGAACATGCAAAGGCCCAGGCCGTTCATCGTCTGCTGCGCGTTGCTGTAGTGCGCCTGCGCGACGCCTTTGCCTTCGGTGCCCTTCCAGGAGACGGTCGTTTCGTTCGTGCCCACCGCGTGCGGCAACGGGAATTTCGCGCCGAAGGTCTCATTCCACGACGCCGAGCCCGCGGTGTGGCGGCCCGGGGTCGGATCCGCGATGTACGTGACGCCCATCAGCGAGGTGAAGCGCGTGTCGTGGTACGCGGGCTCTTGGCCACCGACGTGGACCGCAAAGCGCTCGCTGCCGCGGCCGAGGTGCTGCGAGGCGCGCTTAACTCCGTGTTGCAGCCACACGCCGCAGCCTTCGCCCTTGCCCATCTTGATCGTGAGCGCGAGCGCGGCCTCGCCGTTGCCCCAGCGCATGTCGATGCCGTCGAGATCGTGCGGTGAGCAAGCCTTCGTCGACACACTCACAGACCCAAGCGAGCGTGGAGCTCGAGCTCACCGCATCGATGCCGTAGCGATTGCACGCGTCGTGACACGCGGTCACGAGCTCGATGTCTTCGTTCAAGATCGCAGCGCCAAAGCCGATGATCGTTTCGTAGTCGGGGCGGCGCACGTCCGACAAGCCGCGTTTTTTCACCGCGACGATGCCTTTGCACGGCGCGGGACAATCACCGCAGCTGAGCCTCTTCGTGATCAGCTTGTCGACCTGTGCGCCGTCGAGCTTGAGGCCCTTGGTCGCGAGCGGAAAGTCGCGCGATCCGACGCCCTTCCAGTTCTTCACCGGCGCGTCTCCGTTCTCGACGCTGAGCGCGACCGCCGCCGTGGTGCCGCGATCGCTCCAAA
>JAYUYY010000224.1:0-2590 GCA_043752225.1 Sandaracinaceae bacterium
ACGCGCGCCTCGCACGCCCAGTAGATCGAGCGGCGCGCCAAGCGCTGCGTCGCCGGCAGCGCCTTGAACATGAAGCGCTCGAAGTTGCTGATCGGCCGGTCGGGCTTCTTCATGATCCACGGCGGCGTGCGCTGAAACAGGTTCAGCTTCGCGACCTTCGGCGCGATCTGCGGCACGAACTGAATCGCGCTCGCACCCGTGCCGATCACCGCGACTCGCTTACCGGTCAGGTCGTAGTCGTGGTTCCAGAGCGCCGAGTGGAACTTCTCGCCTTTGAAATTCTCGAGGCCTTTGAGCTTGGGATACGCCGGCGTGCTCAAGCCGCCGATCGCACCGACCAGCACGTCGCCGCGGTACGTCTCGCCGCTCTCGGTGCGCACGGTCCAGATCTTCGTTTGCTCGTCGAAGCACGCTTCGGTCACCTTTTGGTTGAGCCGCACGTGCGAGCGGATGCCGTACTCATCGGTGCAGCGCTCGAGGTACGCGCGGATCTCGGCTTGCGGCGCGAACATCCTCGACCAAGTCGGGTTCGGCGCGAACGAGAACGAGTACAGGTGCGATTGCACGTCGCACGCGCAGCCCGGGTAGTTGTTCACGAGCCACGTGCCGCCGATCGCGTCGTTGCGCTCGAGGATCGTAAAGTCTTCGATGCCAGCCTGCTTAAGGCGGATGCCCATGCACAGACCGGCAAAACCGCTACCGATGATGAGGATCGACATCGCGCTCCGTTCAGGTTGACGAGCAAGTTGACAACAAGCCGTGTCAAGTTAGAGTTGACAACGCCTCATGTCAAGATGACGGTGCGGATCGGGGCGAGGAAAGTTTGGAGCAGCGCACGATGGACAGCGGGTTTTCGGGAGGCCGGCGGTTTCGCGGCCAGTCTCAAGAAGAGCGCATCGCGCAGCGCCGCGCCCAGCTGATCGAAGCGGGCCTCGAGGCGTTCGGCACACGCGGCTTCCACGCCTCCGCGGTCCGCGACGTATGCGCCGAGGCCAAGCTCACCGAGCGCTACTTCTACGAATCGTTCGCCAACCGCGAAGCGCTCTTCTCCGCCGTCTACACGCAGTGCGTGGAGCGCGTTCGCGCCGCGGTGATCACGGCGATCGCGCAAGCCGAGATCGATTCGGTGCCACGCGCGGGTTTGCGCGCGTACTTCGAGACGCTGCGTGCGGAGCCGCGGCTCGCGCGCGTATTGCTGATCGAGTCGCTGACGATCGGCGCCGAGGCCAGCAACCAATCGCTGCTCGCGACCAGCAGCTTCGCAGAGATGCAGGAGGCGATCATCGCCGAGCTGTATCCCGACACGTTCGCGCACAAGCTCGACCCGCAGTGGATCAGCAATGGCCTAATCGGCGCGACGGTCTTCATCGCGATCCGCTGGGCGGTGAGCGAATTCAAAGACCCGCTCGAGACCGTGCTCGACCATTGCGTCGTGTTCTACGAAGCGCTCGCGATGCAGGCCGCCGCCCCGACCGCAACGCCGCCTGCCTCCAGCTCAGCGTCCAAGACCGGGGCGCCGAAGCGCGCGCCCGTGCCTGCAAGGAAGGCAAAAAAGCGCAGGGCAGTCGCGGCGAAACAATCTCGCTGACGCGGCGCTCGTTGCACTGAGGAAAGAAGCTTGGCTCGTGATAGGAGCCTTGGCCATGACGCACGAAAGCGCCTGCGAAACCTGCTCGGGCTCAGGTGAAGTCTCCTCGCACATCGGTCCGGCTGCGTGTCCCGACTGCGGTGGCTCGGGCAAGCTGCCCGCCAAGAGCGTGCTGGTCGATTGGCGTAGCCGCGACATCGAGCGCGCGGTGACGTCCGGCATCACGGTGCACGCCAGCGACGTGAAGTTCTTGCTGTCAGAGCTGCGCAGCGCGCGCACCGCGCTCACCGAAGTGATCGCGCTCGCGCACGACATCGAAGATCCGATCGCGCAGCGCATTCGCCTGACCGCGAACAGCGCGCTCGGTCTCTACGACCGGCATCCTGCATGAGCGATCCGACCGAGATCAGGTTCGCTTCCACCGTCGTGGTGTTGCGCGACGCAACGGATCTCGAGGTCTTGCTCGTGCGTCGCGCCTCGACGCTCGCGTTCTACGGCGGCGCGTGGGTGTTCCCCGGCGGGCGCATCGATCCCGAGGATGGCGACGTCGAAAGCGGCCTGCAGGAAGCCGCGCGGCGCGCCGGCGTGCGCGAGCTGCGCGAAGAAGCGGGTCTTACCGTCGCCGAGACCGACCTCGTGTACTTCGCGCGCTGGCTCACGCCGCCCGGCCGCACGCGCCGCTTCGATACGTTCTACTTTGCGACGCTCGCCCCCGACGGCGATGTGCGCGTCGACCTCGGTGAGGTTGATGATCACCGCTGGCTCACGCCGCACGCCGCGCTCGAGGCGCACGAGCGCAAAGAGATCGAGCTGCCACCGCCGACGTTCGTGACGCTCGTCACCTTGCTCGCGCTTTCTTCGGGTCGCAGCGCAGCCGATTGCCATGCCGCGCTCAGCGCCGAGACCATGCACTTCGTGCCGCATCCGTGCGCGAGCGAAGCGGGCACCGTGTATCTGTATCCAGGTGACGCCGGCTACGAGACGCGCGACATCAGCGCCGAG
>JAYUYY010000225.1:0-2589 GCA_043752225.1 Sandaracinaceae bacterium
GAACCGCGCCTCGAGCACGTCCAGCACGACCGCCACGCGCCCCGAGCGAGCCGCCTCGGTCTCGAGCCGATAGAGCTCGTCGTAGACCCGGTACAGCTCGGGATCGACTTGCAGCAGCGTCACCAGCTCGCGGCGAATGGCGCGCTCCGGCTTACCGCCGCTGCGCGCGGCGATCAGCTCTTCGTGCAAGGTCTCGCGGCGCGTGCGGCTCTGCAGCAGGCGCACGGCTTCGGCGCGCACGTCGTCATAGTGCGCAACGAAGCGGCGAAACTGCGCGTTCGCTTTGTCGAAGTCACAACGCGCCAGCGCGACGTAGCCGCGCAGCATCGCGGCTTCATCCGACAGCGCCGCTTCGGGGAAGCGCGCTTGCAGCTGATCGAGCAAGTCGATCGCGGTGTCCGGCTCTTCGCCTTCGTAGCTCGAGTACGCCGACTCGAAGAGCGCGTCCGGCAACCGCGGTGAGTCCTGCGGCACTTGGAAGTAGTAATAGAACGCGTCATCGCGGCGCCGCGACTCGTGCGCGACGCGGCCTAGCCCCAAGCGCGCGAGATCCTGCACCTCGAAGAACCGACCGTCGACGTAGAACGCGTACTTCGATCCGGTGCCCGCTTTCGCGACGCGACAAAAGCGCGCCTCGGCCTCGCGCAGCTTGCGCGCGCGCGTCGCGATCGCGCCGAGCATGTACTGCGCGCTGCCGTAGAAACGGTTCTGCGTCGTCACGCTGCGGAAGTACCGCGCGGCAGCGTCGAGCTCGCCTGCATCGAAGCGCGCACGCCCGCGCAAGTAAGAGAGCTCGCTCTGCACGTCCTGAGGTTGTCCCGCGCGCGAGGACCCGCGCGCTCCACCCATGACCCGAGGCTCGAGCCCGTCGGCCGCAGCATCCGGATCGGAGAGCTCGAGCGCAGCCTCGACGTACAAACGCACGCTCGGCACGAAGTACGGGCTCTCGCGCCCGCGATCGATCGAACGCGTGAGCACGCCGAGCGCGGTGCGCAGCGACCCGAGCTTCACGTGCGCCGCGCCCAGCATGTGCTCGGCCGCCAGCGCTTCGGTCAGGTCGCGAAAATCGGCAAAGCGCGGGCTCTCCACCGCTTCGAGCAAGAGCACGAGCGCATCGGCATACCGACCTTCGAGATACAGCTGCTCGCCCTGCCCCACCAATGCGCGCATCTGCGCCGCCGTCCCAGTCTCGGTCGCGAGCAACCGCGCCTTCGCCATCGCCTCGAAATACCGATGCAACATCTCATCCGCATACGCAGACGAAACACTCTTCTTCTCCTCTCCGTTGGCGTCCTTGGCGGTTAATTCTCTGCTCCCGCTCTGCGCCTTCCCATCCCGCGCATACGCAAGCGTCGCGCTCATGCAGAGCGCAACCGCCACGCGCGTGCCGGCGCGCAACACGCTCATGAGCCCTCGGCGCTACGCAAAGGCTCGGCATGCACTTCGAGCCGCAAGCGCACGTCGTACTCGCCTTCCTGATCATCGGCGAAGTCCTCGGCGATGTCCGAGTCGTCATCGAGCACGAGCTTCAGATCGGTCAAATGCTCGCGCAGCACGGTGAAGCGCAGCGCGCTCTCTTGGGAGTAGCGGTAGTTGTCGTCATGGCGCGAGCGCTGCTCGATCACCACCTTGAGCACGTGCGGTCCAGGCGCAGCGTAGCCTTCGAACAGCTTGGCGCCCTCGGCGTTTAGCGCGCTGCCCTCGCCGCGAAAGATCGGATTGCCGTCGAGAAACAGCGCGACCTTGCCGAGCGCTTGATCTTCCGCCGCCTCGTTGACGAGCACCACGCGCACGCGGGTCTCGAACAGCGACTTGCCGAGCAGCGCAGCGCGCGCGCGGGCCGACACCAGCGCATCCATCACGCTCGACAGCTCTTCGCGCACCGCACGGGCTTCGCCGGCACCCTCGGCTATGGCGCTCGCGGCTGGCATGGTCGCGGCTGGCGTGGTCGCGGCTTCGGTCTGGCTCGCCGCAGGTGTTTCAGGTGCGGGCGTCGCCGCCGCTGCGCTCGTCGGCGTCGCGCTCGCGGCAGCCGGATCGCTGCTCGGCGCGCTCGGCACGCTCGGAGCCGTCGGAGCGGACGGCGCGCTTTCGCTGCTCGCCTCCGCGGCTGCAGGCACCGCAGCACGCTCGCGCTTGGCTCGGCGCGACTGCGCAGCGACCGGCGAGACATGCGCCCACGCCAACACGAGCGCGAGCAGCGCGCTCCACGTAGCGGTCCGCAAACCGCTTGGCGTTCTCCTTTTGCTACGCGCGCACGTGATCATGTTCGCGGTCTCCTACGAGCCGAACGGAAGGAACACCGACGCGCCGAGCGTCGCGGTCAGGTTATTGACGATCTCCGAGCGGCCGATCAGCTCTTGGCGCAGCACGTGATCGCGAAGATCGACGCGGATCGCGAACCACTCGCCGAAGAACAACTTGAGCCCGATGCCACCGCTGACCGTGAGCCCTTCGGACGATTGGTTGTCCGTGACGCCGCCGCCGAGCGCGAGGTTGATGTCAAAGCGCGAGATGCCGCCCGAAAACCATCGCAGCTTCCCGTACGCGATCGTCCAGAGCAAATGCCCTTGATAGATGTACACGGGC
>JAYUYY010000226.1:0-6753 GCA_043752225.1 Sandaracinaceae bacterium
CGAGTTGTTGATGGTCCTGATCGGGCCGTTGTCGATGATCGGGAATGAGGCGCGAAAGCCGACGCCGATGCCGTCGTCATCGCTGTGCTGAAGCACGAGGTGCGGCTCGAGCTCGGCCGTGTATCGAATGTGGGCGCCGGGGTTCTTGATCTGCGCCTGTGCTTCGCTTGCGCCGATCGAGGCGAGCAAGCCGGCAGACGTGAGCGCCACGAGCGCGGAGATGGATAGAAAGGAAAGGGTCTTAGAGCGCATAGTCATTTTTCGGCGCGGAGCATAGGGCAGGGCAGGGCTGCTTTGCTACGCGATCGTTATGGGGGGAGCTGCGACCGGAGGGGCTTCGGCGCGACAGCGCTATCAATGTGTCTTGAAACGAGAAAATCCCGATAGCTCAGTGGGTTCTACACACGGTTTGGTTGCAGGCAAATCGCGCGCGAATTGGTCAGCTCCGGGCTCACGTTCCGGGAACGACTCGTTGCAGCAAGCGCGTCACCGCAAACGCCGCGATCGCAAAGGCGATCCACGCGAGCGGCGCGCCGGCCTCGGCGATCACGAGCGCATCGAGCAGTGAGATGCCGGCGATGAAACGCGCGACCGCGCCGGGAACGTTGCGACGCGCCGGGTCGAGCACGAGCCGCAGCGTCAGCGCGATGTACGCGAGCAACACGAACGCCAGCGCATTGGCGATGCTGCTCGCCGCGAGCGCGCCGTAGACGATCGGCGCGAGCAGCGGCACGAGCGGCCACAGGCGCACGACGCTGCCTCCGCTCTCGTGCTTTGCGATGTACGTGAGGCCGATCAGATATCCGAGCAGCGCGGTGCAAGCGAGCGCGAGCTCCAGCGTTAACGCGCGCGTACCCGCGGTGGCGCAGGCCGCCGTCACGTACACCAGCACGCGACACAGGCCCATCAGCAGTGGGCTCAGCGGATTGCCCTTGTGCCAACGGTTGTAGAGCACGATCAGCGCCGCGAGCGCGATCGCGCAGCCCGCTGCGAGCAGGCTGTGGGTTCGCTGCATGCCGACGAAGCCGGCCAACGCGATGCCCAACATCAGCATGCCGAAGCCGAGCGCGAACACCGTGGTCGCGCCGACTGCGCCCGAAGGGATCGGCCGTTCCGGCCTTTGAAGCGCGTCGATCTCGCGGTCGAACGCGTCGTTCAAGTACATCCCGCCGACGTAGAGCCACGAGAGTGCAAACCCGAGCAGCGCGGCGTGCATGGGCGCGAACAACAGGCTTGCAAGCGCGCTGCCGGCGAGCGCGTTCGTCCACACGGTCGGAAGATTCGACACGCGTCCGAGCCGCAACCAAACGTTGGGCCGCATCGCTTAGCCTTGCTCCATGCGCAACGTTTCGATCACGAACGCGAGCTCGCGCGCGATCGCATCCGGCAGCGAGCGGGCGCGCAGCTCTTCCGGCAGCACGCCCCAAGTGTATGTCTCGACCTCGAGGTGATCCGAGAGCGGCGCCTTGGCGTGCTCATTCAGCAACGCGACCAAGAAGCTCTGCGTGCTCTCGAACAGGCCCAGCGTTTGCGCGAATACCGGCACGTGAAAATGCACGCGCCATTCGGGCGGGCTCGCTCTGTGATTCGGCTCGCCGAGCGCGCCCAGCTCGCGCGGTTGCAGGCTCGCGAGCGCTTCGGGCAAGTCGGTGAAGCGCGTGATCTCCTCGCCGCGCCGCTGCACGACTTGATGCAGGTACACGTCTTCGGCGAACGCTTGCAGCGCCGCCCGCGCAGCGTCATCGACGGCCGGCACGCGCAAGCCGGCGCTAAGCTGCACCTTCGCGATCGGGATCTCCGCGCGCCGCAACGCGCTGACGGCCTGCTGCGGGTCTTCCATCTCGACCGCGGCGTGGCACGCGTCGAGGCACACCCCAAGGTGGCGCGCGAGCAGGTGTTGCGCCGCCGCGTAGGTCACGCCGGCGTGGTTCGCGAGCTGCGCGACCGCGCGCTCGCTCTGCAGGTGTCGATCGAAGAACGCTACGGTTTCGGCGATCGTCTCGAGCATGCAGCACGGCTCCGGCTCGAGCCCGAGCATGATGTGCTTGCCGGTCGCGCGCTCGATCGCGTGCAGCTCGGCGGCATGAATGACTAGCTGCTCTGCGATGCGCGCGTGATCGTCCGATGCGGTGAGCAGCGGTTTGTAGCCGCCCGGCAACGTGCTGACCGAGCCGCGTACGCCCTCCGGCAAGAGTTTGGCGAGCACGCGCGCGAGGCGATGGCTGTGCTCGCGCCGCTGCGGGTCGCGCCAGTCCGGGACGTACACGTTTTCTTTGACGCGCGTGCCGTGAAAGGCGCCGAACGGAAAGCCGTTGAGCGTAGGCACGTAGAGGCCGCGCGTCATGAGCGTATCGCGGAGCTGCGCGAAGCTCGCTTCATCGTCGAGCGCGAGCGCTGCGCGATGCGAAAGCCACAGGCCCACTGCGAACGGCGCATCAGGGCTGACGCGCGCTTTCACCTGAGTGACTTCGTGGTTCAGGTTGTGGATGACCTCGGGCAAGGTCTCGCCCGGGTGCACGTTGGTGCAATAGGTGAGATGGCTTTCACCGACGCGCATTCCGCCTCCGACACCCGCGTGACCCGCGTGAAAAGCGGTGATAGCAGTTTGCTATCTCGAAAGGGCAGGACGCAGCGACTCGATCGCGCGCTCGAGATACGCGCCATCCATCGCGTCGGCCTCGAGCCGCACGCCGATATCCTTGAGCAGCGTCACGCTCAGCTCGCCGCCGAGGTGCTCGCGAAAGTCGCGCAAGCCGCCGAGCACCGCGCGCTCGCCGTTCGCATCGCGCAAATCGAGCGCGTCGTCCCAAAGCGCGAACCCGAGCCCGACGAGCAACGCGTGGATGCGGTCGTGCACGGATTGCGGCAGGAGACCGGCCTCGAGGCTGTAGCGGCAGTCGATCGCCATGCCGATCGCGACCGCTTCGCCGTGTCGCAGCGCGTGCTCGGTCAACCCTTCGAGCTTGTGCGCGGCCCAGTGCCCAAAATCGAGCGGACGTGCGCTGCCGGTCTCGAACGGATCGCCCGCGCTCGCGATGTGCTGCAGGTGGATCTCCGCGCCCCAGCGGATCAGCTCAGCCATCGCTTCGGGCTCGAACGCCGCGAGCTCGCGCGCGTGTTGCTCGAGCCAATCGAAGAACAGCGGATCGCGGATCAGCGCGACCTTGATCGCTTCGGCCATGCCCGCGCGTAGATCGCGTGCTTCGAGCGTGCGCAGAAAATCGGCGTCGTTGATCACCGCGAACGGCGGCGCGAACGTGCCGAGGAAGTTCTTGGCGCCGAACGCGTTGATGCCGTTCTTCACGCCGACGCCGGAGTCGTTTTGCCCGAGCACCGTGGTCGGCACGCGAATGATGCGCACGCCACGATGCGTGGTCGCTGCGGCATAACCGACCGCGTCGAGCATCGCGCCCCCGCCGATCGCGATCACGAACGATTGCCGATCGACGCCGAGGCGATGCAAGTCGGATTGCAATCGCTCGACGTGCTCGGCGGTGTTCTTGATGCGCTCGCCGCCCGGGACGATCTGCACCGCGAGCAGCTCGAGCTTGTCCGCATGCGCTGCCGCGTAGCGCTCCGCGCTCGCGACGAGCTCGGGCCAGGCCGCTGCGACGCCATCGTCGATCACACAGAGCGCGCGATGGCGACGTGTCTCGGTGCGAGACAGCGCTTCGATCAGCGCGAGGTTGTGGGGCGCGAACAGGTCGCGCGTGAAGTAGACCGGATACTCGAATCGCACGGCGACTTGCTGCCGATAGACCCGCTGTCCAGAGAGCCGTGACGTTCCGTCCACCGCGGACACCTTTGCTTCACCGCGCGAAAACCCGACGCGCGGCTCGCTCACGCTAGCACGCGCGGTACAGCGCCTGTAGGCGAGCGGCTTACCGGTCGAGGCGTTCTGGTGTTGTCGCGAGAACCCTTGGCATGCTCGCTGCAGCCGTTCGCTGCGCACGCTGTATCCGCAGCGTGGGACTGCGTTTTCGGCACAAGATGGCACAGATGAACGACCCAACGCAGTGCGAGCCGAAGAGCGCGCCGGCGTTGCCGAGCTGCGTTCCATCTGTGCTTGTCGCGTTGCGAGCTGTCATCGCGAGCGTGGTGCTCGGCCTGCTCGGATCGCTCGTTCCTGCGTGCACGGTCGGCGGCCCGCACCCCGAGCCGCCTTTTAGGGAGCCTGGCGGCGAAGCCGGTTCAGCCGGTGCGTTTTCGAATGGCGGCGGTGGCGGCATGAGCGGCGGTGACGCCGGTGCAGCTGGCTCAGGCGGCATCGGAAACCCACCGGTGGCCTGTACCGAGCCGGTGCCCTGCGACGACGGTGGGCCGGATCAAGAATCCGACGGCGGAGTCGAAGAGGATGCCGGGCTCGTGGACGATGACGCTGGGGCGTTGCACTAGCGGAGCCCGTGGCGCACGCTGGCCGCTGCTCTTTTGCCGGTCCTATCGGAGGATCCCTTCGTGGGCCCCTCAGCACGCCGCGGTCCGCGGGTGCACTTGGCAAAAGAGTGAGTGCATGCGCGGGTTTTCCTGCGTGAGCACGCGCGCAAGGTGTGATAACGCGAGCGCCGATAGGGCGCCTTGTCGACGATGCGGGACGACCGAAGCTCCACGTTGCGCAATACCCCGGCCGTTACGCCGGGCCAGCTCGACCACGGGCTCATCGTCATCGTCAGTGGCGTGGTCTCGACCCATGCCTTGCCCAAACAGGGATCGGTCGACCTCGGACGCGCCAAGGAATGCGACGTCCAGGTGATCGACCCGTCGGTGTCGCGGCATCACGCGCGCCTGCACGTGGGCTTGCCGATGCGGATCGAGGACCTGGGCAGCGCGAACGGTACGCGCGTGCGCGGCGAGCCGATCCTGCCTGGAGTGCGCGTCGACCTTTCGCCCGGTGAGTCGATCGAGCTCGGCAGCGCGCTCGTAATGCTGCAGCGCCGGCCGATGCCGACGCGCGAGTGGCGGATCTGGGCGCACGGCTACTTCGAGGGACGGCTGGAAGACGAGTGCACGCGCGCCGCGCGCTCGGCGACCACGTTCGGTCTCTTGCGCTTGCGCTCGCCCGCGCAGACCCGTACCGAGCTCGTGCAGCAGGTGCTCGCGAATTGCCTGCGCGCCGACGATGTTGTCGGGATCTACGGACCGGGCGATTACGAAGTGCTCCTGGTCGATCGCAGCGAAGAAGAAGCGCTTGCGCTGATCGGCTTGCTCGAGTCGGCGTTCTCGGACTTGGGCCACGCCGCCAAGATCGCGCTCGCGATGTTCCCGCGCGATGGCCGCACCGCCGACCGCATGATGGGCAAAGCGGGTCGCAGCCTGCGCGGCGAGACGATGGAAGGCCGCGAAGGTCGGCTGGTCGTGCGCTCGCCGGCGATGCGCAAGCTCTACGAGCTCGCAGAGCGCATCGCGCCTGGCGACATCAGCGTGCTGGTGCTCGGCGATACCGGCGTCGGCAAAGAGGTGCTGGCCGAAGAGGTGCACAAGCTCTCGCCGCGCCGCGACAAACCTTTTTTGCGGCTCAACTGCGCGGCGCTCTCCGAATCGCTGCTCGAGAGCGAGCTGTTCGGACACGAGCGTGGCGCGTTCACAGGTGCTCACCAAGCCAAGGCGGGCTTGCTCGAGACCGCACAAGGCGGCTCGATCTTCCTCGACGAGATCGGCGAGCTGCCGATATCGATGCAGGTGAAGTTGCTGCGCGTGCTCGAGGACCGTCAGGTCTGGCGGGTCGGTAGCGTCAAGGGGCGGCCGATCGACGTGCGCTTCATCGCGGCGACGAATCGCGATCTCGACGACGCGATCGAGAAGCAGCGCTTTCGCCAGGACCTCTACTTCCGGCTCAACGGCATCACGCTCGCGATCCCGCCGCTACGCCAGCGCCCCGAGGAGATCGAGGACCTCGCGTGCGAGTTCATCACGCACGTCGGTAAACAGCTGGGCCGGCAGACGCCTGCGACGATCACGCCCGATGTTCGCGAGCTGATGCTGCGCTACGCGTGGCCGGGCAACATTCGCGAGCTGCGCAATGCGATCGAGCGTGCCGTTCTGTTGTCGGGCGACGGTCCGATTTTGCGCGAGCATTTCGCGGTCGAGAAGATGACCGCGACGGTCAGCACGCCGCTCTCGCAGCCACCCAGCTCGCTCGCGCCTACCGCGGCTGGGCTCGACCTGTTCACGTCCGGGCCCGATAGCCCGCTTCCGGAGACCGGCTCGCTCGGCGATCGCTTGCGCAACCAGGTGCAAGCGCTCGAGCGCCAACACATTCTCGATGCGCTCACGCGTTGCGGCGGCAATCAAACCCGCGCCGCAAAAGAGCTGGGCATCTCACGTCGGACATTGATCAGTCGGCTCGAGGAGTACAACATCCCGCGCCCGCTTAAGGACAAGCGCGTCGACGAGTAGTTTTTCGGCGCCAGAAGCATCGGCCACGCCTCTAACTCTGAGTTTGAGGCGGGTTCGAACAAGTGAGCTGCACGTGGATATCGTTTTGGTGAATGCGTCTGTGTTTGGCCTGCCGACCTCACGTCGCGCGGGTGCCATCGTGTACGACGGTCCGAGCGACCTCGATTTGTGGCGGCCTCCGGGTCCCGACCGCGATCTGTTGCAGGTGTACGGCGATACGCTTCCGACCGTGCTCGATCGCGAGCGCAAGGAGCTGCCGGGGCGGTCGCTGCCCGAGGGGCAAGCGCTGCGCGTGCACGCCGGCAAACTGCATTGCGACTACTTGATCTGGGTTTCGAGCCGTCAGCCGCACGGCGACGA
>JAYUYY010000227.1:0-2585 GCA_043752225.1 Sandaracinaceae bacterium
GTCAGGTCGCCGGGATGCGACTTGCTCCACTCGGCTCTGAACGCCGGCAGGATCGCGCCGTAGGCCTCGCGCGGCGTCGTGTACGCGCCGAGCGTCAGGCTCTGCGGCTCCGGCGCGCCCGGCGCAGCGCTCGCAGCAGGGTCGCCTTCGACCGCCGTGTCGGCCGCGGGCGAGCTGCAGCCGCTCAGTGAAGCGAGCCCGAGCCACAGGCCACCAAGGGTGCGGGCGACGACCGACCGCGGAGAACGGGAAAGCGAGACGTAGTGCATGGCCGCGCCCCTACGCAGACTCCGTGCCAGAAGAAAAACACCTGTGTTCTCAAGTGCTTAGCGCGGTCGCACAGAGTGCGCCACGGATATTCCGTGCACCATGACAGAAAAACCGTGTTTGGTCACGGAATTCTCAATGGCTGGCCATGGCGTGCGGGTCCGCGCCGCACTCCTTCACGATCCCCTCGACCTCACCACGGATCTGCTGCAGCCGCGCGTCGCTCTGCGCTTCGAACCGCAGCACGAGCGCAGGCTGCGTGTTCGACGCCCGGACCAGGCCCCAGCCACCTTCGAACTTGATGCGCGCGCCGTCGACGTCAAGCACCTCGTGTGTCGCCCGGTAGTGGCTGAGCACGCGCGCGACGACATCGAACTTCACCTCGTCCGGACAATCCACGCGGATCTCGGGCGTGCTGTAGGTCACGGGCACATCGCTCAGCATCTGATCGAGCGAGATCTTGCTCTCGGCAATCACTTCGAGCAGGCGCAGAGATGCGTAGACCGCGTCGTCGTAGCCGAAGTAGCGGTCCGCGAAGAACACGTGGCCGCTCATCTCGCCAGCGAGCAACGCGTGCTCCTCTTTCATCTTGCGCTTGATCAACGAGTGGCCCGTCTTCCAGATGATGGGCCGGCCGCCTTGCTTCGCGATGTCATCGTAGAGCGTCTGCGAGCACTTCACCTCGCCGAGGATCGCCGCGCCGGGGTGGCGCTTCAGGATCTGGCGCGAGAGCAGGATCATCAGTCGATCGCCGAAGATGATGTTGCCCTTGTTGTCCACGACGCCGATGCGGTCCGCATCGCCGTCGTACGCGATGCCGAGCTCCAGGCCTTCTGCGCGCACGCGCTCCACCAGCTCCGCGACGTTCTCGGGCATCGATGGGTCGGGGTGATGGTTGGGAAACGCGCCGTCCATCTCGCAGTACATCGCTTGCGGTCGCAGACCGAGCGCGTGCATGGCCGCGAGCGCCGCAGGTCCACCTGCGCCGTTGCCCGCGTCCACTGCGAAGCGAATGTCCGTGCGCGCGAGCCGAACGTTGCCCTGCATGTAGCCCACGTATGCGGGCAGCGGGTCGAAGTCTTCCGTGGCGCCGCCGGGCACGAGGTCGAAGTCCTGCTTCTCGATCAAGATGCGCAGGTCGCGGATCTCGTCGCCGGCCAGCGTGTCCTTGCCGCACATGATCTTGAAGCCGTTGTCGCGGGGCGGATTGTGCGAGCCCGTGATCTGCACGCCGCCGTCGGTGTCGAGATGGAACACGGCGAAGTACATCATCGGCGTGGGGCCGACGCCGATGTCGATCAGCGTGCGCCCGGTCTGCAACAGGCCGCGCACCAGCGCCGTGTGCAGGCGCGGTGAGCTCAAGCGGCAGTCGCGCCCGACGACCATGCGCTGCTTGCCCTTGCGAGCCAGAAAAGTGCCGATGGCACGGCCGAGGTCTTCGATCAAGGCATCGTCGAGGTCGCGGTCCGCGACTCCGCGGATGTCGTACTCGCGAAAAATAAGTGGATTCATGGCATCTCCTCAAACGAACTTCGTGGCGCCTGTGGCTTTCAAGTCTTCGACCACGCGTTTGACGTCTTGGGCACGCTCGCGCGGCATGATCAGCAGGGCATTCTCGGTGTCCACGATCACCAGATCGCGCACGCCGATCAACGCGATCACCTTGTTGCCGGGCCCGCGCACGTAGCAGTTCTCGGCGTCGACCAGCGAAGCGATGCCCTGGACCGCGTTGCCTTGCGCGTCTTTGGGGGCCAGCTCGTACGCCGTGGTCCAGCTGCCGATGTCGTACCAACCGAAGTCGCCGCGCACGACGCGGATGTCAGAGGCCTTCTCCATCACACCGTGATCGATTGAGATCGACGTCAGCTCCGCGTAGCGCGAGCGCGCGTACTCGCCATCGTGCTCGCCCTTCGTGAGCAGCTCCTTGCAGCCGCTTGCGAATGCGGCGATGTCGGGGAGCTGCTTGTCCAGCTCAGCCAGCAAGGCATCGACGCGGAAGAAGAACATGCCGCTGTTCCAGAGAAAATTCGGATCGCTCATGAAGAGCTGCGCGCGCTGCAGGTCGGGCTTCTCCACGAAGCGACGCACGCGCTCGACGCCCGGCGACAGCGTCTCGCCGACCTCGACGTATCCGTAACCGGTCTCTGGTCGCGTCGGCTTCACACCGATCGTCACGACGCCGCCAGCACGCGCGGCCTCGAGCGCGCGCGCGATCACCGCAGCGTATGCGGGCTCGTCGCCGATGTACGGGTCCGCAGGCAAGACCGCCATGACCGCACCCGGGCAACGCGCGCTCACGTGCGCAGCGGCCCATGCGA
>JAYUYY010000228.1:0-2585 GCA_043752225.1 Sandaracinaceae bacterium
TGCGCGCCCCAATAGAAGCCGCGGCCGCGCTCGAGGCAGCCTTGCGTCATCGCGGCGTAGCGTCCGAAGCGCTCGCCGGCGACTTTCGGTTGACCGCTCAGCAGCGCGTGCATGCCGAGCTCGAGCTGGCCTTCCGAAGCCATGTCGGGATGCGTCTTCGCGTGCGCGCTCTCGAGCCAGGTCGCGAGCGCTTGCGCCGCCGTCTTCTGACGCGCGCCGCCTGCGCGCAGCTCGAGCCACGCGGCGAGATAGAGCGCTTCGCCTGCGCGCTTGCTCGTGCGGTAGCGTTGCGCGAACGCGCGCAAGCTCTTCACCGCGCGCCGATCTTGATCGTCGCGCGCGAGCGCACGCGCCGCGAAGAACGCGTCTTCCTCGGCGGTCGGGCTCGCGAGCATCGATGCGGATGCCAGCACGCGCGCTGCTTCGGCGTAGCGCGTGCGCATGCGGAAGAGCGCCATCCCGCGGGCGTGCATGCCGCGCGCCTTGAGCGACTTCGGAAGCTTGAGCGCATCGATCAGCTGCAGCGCTTCTTCGCCGCGGCCTTCTTCGGTGAGCTTCTCCGCGCGCGTCAGCGTTTGCTCCGGCGTCATCGGCGCGGGCGCCACGCGCTTGCTCATTTCGACCGCGGGCGTCGCGCAACGCGCGCGGGCTCGACCGATCGCAGCGCTACCGACCACGTCCTCGAGCGCGACCAAGAGCGGCAACGCTTCGGCACACCGTCCAAGCTGCGCGAGCTGCTCGGCGCGTCGCAAGCGCACGTCGTTTGCGACGCGCACCGGCAAGCTCTGGGCATTCGCCGCGCTCGTGAGATCGGGCAACGCTGCCAGCGCTTCTTCGATCCGCCCGAGCTCCATCAGCAAGCGACTGCGCGCGTAGCGACCCGCGACGCTCTCGTTGACCAGCGGTGGAGCGCGATCGAGCACCGCCAGCGCGTCTTGGCTCGCCTGGACGCGTGCTTCCTCGCCGGGCGGCGCGTCTTGCACGCGCTGCATCGCGCTCGCGAGCTGCGCGAGGCCAGCGTCACTGGCGCGGGCCGGACGCGCGCTGGCGAGCATGCAAGCGCTCGCGAGCACGAAAACGCTCGCGATGCTGCCGCTCAGCGCGACCGTCCGTGCTTTCCACCCGAGCACCGCGACCGTGCTGGCATGACCAGGCCGGCTTGTCTATGCTCCGCCGCCCATGTCGACCCGGCTCGTACTTTCGCTGTTCGTGATGATCGTGGCGGCAGGCTGTGCGCCCGCGATCGGAGACGAGTGCGAGACCGCGCTCGACTGCTCGCAATCCGGCAGCCGCATCTGCGATCGCACGCAACCCGCCGGCTACTGCACGATCCAAGGCTGCGAGCGCGGCACCTGTCCCGAAGATTCGGTGTGCGTGAAGTTTCGTCCGGGGCTCGAACGGCTCTCGGCCACGTACTGCATGGCCACGTGCGAGACGACGAGCGATTGCCGCGACGATGAAGGCTATCGCTGCACGAGCACGACGGAGTTCGGCGCGGGCGAAGCCGAGATCCTCGGCCGCGGTGCTCCGCAGTTCTGCAGCATCCCGGAGCTGATGAGCGAGCTACCCGACGATGCCGGCGCACCGATGTCGTCTGAGCCCGACGCCAGCGACGACGACGCCGGTTTCTAACGACGCCGGCTTCTAAGGCGCTTTGCTAACCAGCTTGCGGACGTGCGCGACGAGCGCGCGCACGCCTTCGTCGCCGCCGACCTGCGGACCGAACGGCGGCATCATCCCGCGTCCATCGCGGATCACCGCGGCGAGCTGATCGTCGGTCTTGCTCGCCATCGCCGCGGTATCAGTGAGATCCGGGATGGGTGCGCCGGGCGGTAAGCCTGCGCCGCCGCCACGACCATCGCGCCCGTGGCAACCGGCGCACGTCACGTTCCACAGCGCCGCCATCGCGCGCTCTTGCGCTTCCTCGGGCGTGACCGGCTTTGCATCGCGGGCATCGGGCTCGGCGCGCGAGGGCTCGGGCTGCAGCGGCTGACCGTGATCTTCGGCGCGCCACTCGCGCTCGGGCTTGGCGGTGTTGCACGCGCTCGCGATGAGGCAGCTGGCGAGTATCCCGAGCGTCCGCACCGCGATCAGAGCGCCACCGATTGGAGCCGGGGTAACCCTGCGAACCTGCGTGTAGGCAACTTGGGACATTGCGAGGTCGAGCCGGCCGCCAGCGCGCGCCGGAAGCAGCGGGCCGCACCAGAACATTCGCGAAAGGCTTTGGCAAGTCGCGACGTTGGAGCGCATCGCCGGCGCGCTCCGTGGAGAGCTCAGCCCTCGATTCGAAGGCGCGATGGGTCGGCTCTAACCCATGCCCAGGGGGCGCACAAAGCACGGCAGGTGCGTACATTGGATTACCGCTTTTGGGGCAATGTAGGGACACGCGTTGATCGGGCCGGATCGGTGTGCATTCTAGAGGCCTGTCCGCCGAGCCAGGGGTGGGTCGGGGCGACAGGTAGAGGGGGCGACAGAGTGGGCGAGGAACGCGATCCGCGCGAAGGGACCGAGGTGCAGCGTGCCCTACAAGGGCTCGCGGGCGGCCCCGGTCGTGCGGTGCTCGTGGTCGAGCCCGGCCCCGATCA